>CAYHHK010000003.1:33501-78221 GCA_964356415.1 uncultured Flavobacteriales bacterium | reverse complement strand
ATGTCCCCGTTTTATTTGTCAATGATAATTCATTCGCAGTTGCTGTGAGCTCATCACCCACTTTTACGGCAACAGAAAAATTGATGGAACAATCCAATGCAACACTTAACCTGCCATAGGCATTGGAAGCAAATGCAAGTGCGCTGTCGGCAAATGAAAATGCAACACCGCCGTGCGCAATTCCGAAACCATTCACCATCTCCTCCCGTACTTTCATTTTTAAAATACAATGCCCTTGTTCAATTTTGACACGTTCAATACCCAGCCACTGACTGAATTTGTCGTTGTCATACATGTAGTCAACAACACGTTTAGCGAGAAGATTATCTTTATTCATTTTATTTTATTTTTATCTCTTTGCATGAAACCCGATCTCCGCCCTTGGTTTTGACTTTTGCTCGAGCAATTCCCTGATTGCCTGAAATACTATGATAAACTTCTTGTCATACGATTTCTCAAGCGCTTCAAGTTTTTTAACAAGGTTACGATGGCCTTCAATCAAATGACGCATTTGTACAAATGCGCGCATAATTGCAATATTCACTTCAATTGCTGTTTCACTTTTCAATACACCCGATAACATGGCAACTCCCTGCTCTGTAAATGCAAACGGTCTGGCGCCGCCAAGGTAGCTTTTTGATGGTATCACATTTTGTGATACCATGAAGCGTATTTCTTGAGGAGTAAGTTCAAAAAGAAAATCTTTAGGAAACCTTTTCTTATTTCTTTTCACAGCTTGTTTAAGGACGCGCGTCTCAACTTTATAAAGAATGGCAAGATCAAAATCAAGCATTACCTTTTCACCACGAAGAAAAAAAATTCGTTGTACAATTTTTTTTTCTGAAATCCCATTCGATTTTTTTTTCTTCTTTTTTACCATGACCCGTGAATTTATCGACAAAGATAATTCAGGGTGGTATCACAAATTGTGATACCATATTATATCTTATTTTAATAAAATTTTCTTTTCTCTTTTACGATTTTTCTCAATAACACGCTTGGCCTGTAGCGTTCCTCAGAATACCCCTCTTTCAACTCTGTTAATTCTGCCAGTATTTTATCACCTCCAATTTCATCGCACCATCTCAATAAGCCCTTTGGATAATTAACTCCTTTCGTCATTGCCAGGTCAATATCCTCCCTCGATGCAATTCCGAAGTAGAGTGCGTCAGCGGCTTCATTGATAAGCATAGACAATATGCGCATGTATATTTTTTCGCCGAGTACATTATCTTTTAGCGCCGCCGGCATCACACTTCCTGGCAAATAGCTGTAGTACCCTTGCCCTGATTTTCTTCCGAATCGTTTTGCCTCAAACAATCTCTTCTGAGTCAATGATGGTTTGTAGCGTGCATCAAAAAAGAACTGACTCCACACAGTTTCAGTAACTGTATAATTGATGTCGTTACCGATCAGGTCCATGAGTTCAAAAGGTCCCATTTTGAAACCATGGTCCTTCATGGCAGCATCAATGGTTGCAAAATCCGCAATGCCTTCTTCATAAATGCGGATGGCTTCGCCGTAATAGGGCCGCGCAATTCGGTTTACAATAAATCCGGGTGTATCCTTAGCAAGCACTGATGATTTTCCCAATGCGTCAATGATCTCTTTTGTTCTCTTTTCTGTCGCAGGTTCCGTAGTTATGCCCTTCACAATTTCCACCAATGGCATGAGTGGGGCAGGATTAAAAAAATGGATGCCGATTACCCTCCCCGGCTTATTGCAAACTGATGCGATTGAGGTAACTGATAATGAAGAAGTATTGGTGCCCAGAATGCAATCTTCATCCACAATTTTTTCAATGTCATTGAAGAGCTTCTTTTTGATATCCAGGTTTTCAATGATGGCTTCGATCACCAAACCGCATTCTGAGAATTCTCCCGGGGAAGCAATGTATTTTAGGTGAGAAAGGGTTATATCAGCAACTTCTTTCGAAATTTTCCCCTTTTCAACCAATTTTGACATGGTTTCAGTATGGCCCTTTCTTGCCTTTGAAACCATCTGCGGGTCTGCGTCAAAAAGCAGTGTTTCATGGCCATTTGCCGCAAACACCTGAGCAATACCGCTACCCATTGTTCCTGCCCCGATCACCCCTATTTTCAATTTGTCCATAGTTGCTAAAGTGGGGTAAAAGTAGAACTTTTTAGATACGTGGGGGAGTAATCAATTGAGCATAAACAGCGAAAAAAATCAATTTTTCACCTGTCACTAATTCGAAATTTTTGTTTGGTGATTTGACTGCTGATGTTATCTTTGCCGTCCCAAAATCGGTTTTCAGTTTGATTTTCAGGGTTTGAAACTGCCAAAACAGTCAAATTCAGGTCATACTAAAACATCTAACAACAAATTAATAACCTTCAATGGCAAATCACAAGTCATCAATTAAAAGAATCCGTCAGACTGAAACCCGTAACGAGCGTAATCGCTACCAGCATAAGACACTTCGTTCAGCAATGAAAAAATTTATGGCCCTCAGCGATAAAGGCGAAGCTTCAAAGCAACTTCCAACCATAGCTTCAATGCTTGACCGTCTTGCAAAGAAGAGTGTCATTCACAAGAACAAGGCAGCTAACCTTAAGAGTGAGTTGAATTTACATGTGAATCATATCAAGTAAAACAAAGAACTTTTTGCCAAAAGCCCTTCGTTCCCGAACAATCGGGACGGAGGGCTTTTTTTTGTGCTGAACTTTTTGAGTATTTTTTATCATCAATAACAATAAGCATCCGCGGAACTAATAATTAAAACTTGTATGGAATGTCAGCGATGATTTGTTGTAAAACTTCCGTAACAATCAATTAAAGTTTTTTCTTCTGATATATCAGATGCACATTTTGAAAATATGAATTTTCTTTGTTCCATATATCATGGAACACATTACCATCAAATCATGGGCAGAGGAAGACAGACCACGCGAAAAGCTGATGCTGAAAGGAAAGCATGTGCTTAGCGATGCTGAACTAATTGCAATTCTCATCAGTTCAGGAAATGCAGAAGAAACAGCTGTTGAACTTTCTAAAAGAATACTGGCAGGAGCAGAAAACAACCTGAATGAACTCAGCAGACAAAGTGTTTATGACCTGATCAAATACAAAGGCATTGGCGAGGCAAAAGCCATCACTATTGTTGCAGCCCTTGAACTGGGCCGGCGCAGGAAAATCGAAGACAAACTTATCCGGGAACAGATTACTACTAGCAAAGATGCAGTGGATATTTTTCAACCCTTGCTCGGAGACAAAGCGCATGAAGAATTCTGGATATTATTTCTGAACCGCGCCAATCATATAATCGGAAAAAACCAGGTGAGCTCAGGAGGCATGACCGGCACTGTAGTTGATCCGAAAATGATATTCAAGGCAGCACTGGATGCAAAAGCGGTTAGCATTATTCTCTGTCACAACCATCCAAGCGGAAATGTAAAACCAAGTCAGCAAGATATAGATCTTACAAAAAAAATCCTGGCCGCCGGAAAGCTTTTGGAGATTTCTGTTCTCGATCATGTCATCGTAGCACAGGGAGCGTATTATAGTTTTGCAGATGAGGGGATGATGTAGGAGGATGTTAGATGTGAGATGTGAGACTTGAGCATTGCAGACTCATTTCATTTTAGCATCGTAGGAGCGGCACGTTGGTAGCATCATAGGATCATTTCAAATTTAAGCTCCGTATGAGCGGCATATTGGTAGCATTCATAAGCATAATTCATTTTCTAGCTCCAGAGGAGCGGCCTGTTGGCTGTTATAAAATGTCACCATGACAACGCGGCCACGCTAAAATAGCCCCGATTGGAGGCTCGCCAGAGGCGAGACGGAAAGCGGGACAAATCCATCCAAATACATTGCGTTTCCGCTCCTGCTTACAATTATTAGTTTTGCGGACAAATGCTCCAGATCTTCTCACCTGCTTCCTCTCCCCGGCTTCATTACATATTTGATTTTATTTTCAGAGATCTTCTTGGAATTGAATACAGTCTGACGAATGATGCAACTGCATTCAGGCAAAGTACACTGCCAAAATTATCATATGCTGAAACTCCGCTGGATGATGAATTGTTTTTCTTCAGTACAAAATTATTGTTTGAAAAAGGAATTCAGGCCCAGGATATTTCTGTTTTTGACTGGGGCTCATCAAAAGCATTCTTTGCAACACATCCAAAATACGCCTTCCCTTTCGACCCATTTGCTGCGGCATTTTATCTTGTATCGAGGTATGAAGAATATCTTCCGCATGAGCGCGATGTGTATGACAGGTTTGAAGTAAAGGAATCACTGGCATGGAAAAAAGGATTTTTACAAAAGCCGCTGGTAGATATATGGGCAAAGCAGATCAGGGATTTGCTGCTGCAAAAATTTCCCGGGATTGAGTTCCACAAGAGAACATATAAATTTATCTCCACCATAGACATTGACAATGCTTATGCATTCAAAGAAAAAGGCATTGTACGGACAACGGGAGCATTGGCAAGAAGCCTTGTCCAGCTAAAACTGTCTGTATTTCTGAATCGCATTCTCGTGCTTGCAGGGAATAGGCATGACCCCTATGACACTTACGCACAACTGTTTTCACTTCAGCAGGAGTATGGTCTGACATGCATATATTTTTTCCTGCTTGGCGATTATTCTGAAAACGACAAGAATGTACCCGTGACAAGTAAAAAATTTCAGTCGCTCATAAAATACATTGCTGATTACAATGAGTGTGGCATTCATCCGTCATACGCCTCCAATACATCACCTGAAAAAATTGCACAAGAAAAAAGCCGTCTGAAAAAAATCATTCGCCGGGATGTAACAAAAACAAGGCAACATTTTCTGATGCTGAAATTTCCATCGACATACCGCAACCTGATCGACCAGGACATTACCGATGATTATTCAATGGGACATGCGGGTGATGTGGGATTCAGGGCCAGCACGTGTTCGCCATTTTTATTTTATGATCTCGATCGGGAGGTAACGACAAAACTCCGCATTCATCCGTTTGCTCTCATGGATGCGACATTCAGATACTACCTTAAAGTAAAGCCGGAAGAAGCATTGAACATGATCAAATCGCTGGCTGCTGAAGTGCGAGCGGTGGATGGTACGTTTATTTCTTTATGGCACAATGAATCGCTGAGTGAAATTTCACCATGGGTTGGCTGGAAAGATCTGTACTCACAAATGGTTAAGGCAGTTGCTTCATGATCAGTTACCAGTCACATTCAGAAATAGATCCTGAAAAATGGGATGCGGCCATTGATGCCAGCTATAATGGAATGGTGTATGCAAAATCATGGTTTCTCAACATTGTTTCTCCGGGATGGCAGGCGCTGGTAGAAGACGAATATCACTCTGTTTTCCCTCTTACGTCACGGAAGAAATATGGGTTGAGTTATTTGTACCAGCCTTTCTTCACACAGCAGCTTGGTGTATTTGGAAAAGAAATATTGACAGCATCAACGGTTGAAAAAATTATTGCTGCCATTCCTGAAAGTTTTCGCCTTATAGAGATCCAGTTGAATCATGAGAATAAAATTTCACTGCAAGATTTTAAAATCACTGAGCGGCTCACACATCATCTTGATCTGAGCAAGCCATATGAGGCAATTCAGAAAAACTATTCTGAAAATCTGAAACGCAATTTGAAGCGGGCTCAGCAAAATTCGCTTTCTGTAGTTAACGATTTTGAGAGCGGAATGCTGATTGATCTGTTTAAATCGAATCGGGGAAAAGACATTGCGACATTGAAAGAAAAAGACTACTCTATACTTGATAGGCTTGTTGCCGAAGGAATCAAAAGGAACCTGATTACCCAACTTGGAATTGAACAAGATGGCAAACTTGAAGCCGGAGCCATTTTCATCCGGTCGAATAAAGAGTACATCTTTCTCTTTTCAGCTACAGGGGCAAAAGCTAAAGAAACCGGTGCCATGACTTTGATCATAGATCATTTTATTAAAACCCATTCACCAGAAGCAATGAACCTTG
Source organism: uncultured Flavobacteriales bacterium (assembly GCA_964356415.1). GTDB lineage: Bacteria > Bacteroidota > Bacteroidia > AKYH767-A > 2013-40CM-41-45 > JAPLDB01. The sequence goes on along the minus strand of CAYHHK010000003.1, from coordinate 72,254 downwards.
ATTTTGAGGGTTCAATGGATGCCGGACTGGCGCGTTTTTATAAAAGTTTTGGATCAAAGGAAATTGTATATTTACAAATCAGAAAAAATAAATTACCATTGCCGTTCCGTTGGTTAAAATGAAATCACTCACCACGGAAGCGCGGAGATTGACTGAAATAAACTCTGTGGCCCTCTGTGGTTTATTGCTGTTTTAAACTACTTGACTTCAGTTTCAACACTGTACATGAAAAATCAAAACCACGGAGAAACGGAGATACACAGAGAAACTCTAAGGTTTTTTTGTGACACTTTGAAGTCAAAAAAATTCCCGGTGGTTAAAGATTTGGTTCAATTATTAATCCAGTAGATAAAAAAAATATGGTTCATAATCTAAGTCATAGCAACTCCATCATCAACCAGTATCTCAGCGAAATCCGTGATATAGAGATACAGAAAGACCGCATGCGTTTCAGGAAAAACCTGCAGCGGATGGGGCAGATATTTGCTTATGAGATCAGTAAGATGTGTGAGTTTACTTTGAAGGCTGTTTCCACACCGCTGGGCATTGCATCAGTACCGGTACTGAAAGAACAGCCAATTGTAGGTACCATTCTTCGCGCGGGATTACCACTGCATGAAGGAATACTTGACTACTTCGATCAGGCAGACAACGCATTCATCAGTGCGTACCGGAAACACCATAAAGACGGAAGTTTTGAGATCAAACTGGAGTATGTTTCAAGTCCTTCACTCTCCGATCGTGTCCTGATTCTCTGCGATCCGATGCTGGCAACAGGATCTAGTATTGTCATGACATATAAAGCATTGATGGAACGGGGAATTCCAAAGCATACGCATATTGTATGTGCGCTGGCAAGTATGCAGGGAGTGAATTACCTTAAAAGTCATCTTTCCACTAACATAACCATCTGGGCCGGTGCGATTGACGAAGAACTCACCGCGCAGGCATACATTGTTCCCGGCTTAGGGGATGCCGGCGATCTGGCCTTCGGAACAAAAATCTGAGCCGGTATTTTTTCGCTTTTCAAAGTTTCACGTAGCATTATTGTTATTTCTTTCCAAAACACAACATCAATTTGGATCAATTTCTAAAAATATTATCGTTGATACTTATCAGCAGTGTAAAGTTTGCTTTCGGGCCTTCTTTCGTTTACCTGAATGAGAATTATGATTTCACCTTTTTTGAGACAAATCTTTTCGCAATCCTCGGAGGCATGCTGGGCGTTTGGTTTTTCCTATACCTCAGCAAGTGGATTTTAAAACTTTACAGAAAAATCAGAGCTTACTATTTTCATGTTTTCAAAAGAAAAAATCCCATGTTTTCAGAGCTTGTGGTGGATGTTGATGCGCCCATTGAGGTCAGGTACGACTATGTATTAAAAAACAATCCAAAGAAAAAACTTTTTACCACCCGTAACAGAAGGATCATTAAAATATGGCAAGGTTACGGCCTTATGGGTCTGGCAGCGCTGACGCCAATCATCTTTTCCATTCCAATTGGGACATTTATCATGGCTCGTTTTGAGTCAAATAATAAAAAAATTCTCTGGTATATGCTTATCTCCATTACCTGCTGGTCTTTGTTACTGACATCCATTTTTGAGATCTCGCACGTACGCAACATCCCGGAAATTGTTAAGTAATTACAATTCCAAAACTGACAGCTTGAAAAAATACAGTCATATCTTTTTCGACCTTGACAATACCCTCTGGGATTTTGACAGAAACTCTTCTGAGACTTTGTATGAATTGTATGAAAAATACAAGTTGGCAGACCTTGGTATTAAATCCCCTGAACATTTCATTGGCAAATACCAGGAGCGAAATGCCATGATGTGGGAGCAATACAGACTGGGGAAGATTGACAAGGCGACCCTCAGAAATAAACGCTTTGAATTTACCTTTTGGGATATGGGAATAGAGGCAGTAGAAAAAATATCAGCTCACATGTCTGATGATTATGTAAGTGCAGCACCCAAAAGGAATCATTTGTTTCCTGATGCATTTGAAATCCTTGAATATTTGCATGAAAAATATGTGCTGCATATCATCACGAATGGGTTTCATGAAGCGCAATTTGTGAAATTGGATGGCACAGGGATCAGAAAATTTTTCAGAAACATCATCATCAGCGAACATGTGGGTTACAAAAAACCTGATGTAAATATTTTCTATTATGCTGTTGATTCAGCAAAAACAAAAGCGGAAGAATGTATTATGATCGGTGACGGATTGGAAGTGGATGTATTGGGCGCACAGAATGCGGGATGGGATGCGATCTATTTCAATCCTAAAAGGATTACGCATTCTGAAATTATTACGCATGAGATTGCAGCGTTGAATGAGTTGAAACAGATTTTATAGCTACATTCAATGAATCTGTAGCAGCCTAATAGGTTTGCTAAAACCAAAATAACTTGCCGCAGATTCGCAGATTATTTTTTTGATTGAATGTGATCCGCTGAATTATTTTTTTAATATAACCAGACTATAGCACCCTAACAATAGGCTGGACAAAGAATTCTTTCGCTTAAAATAAAATGGATTGCCACTGATTCACAGATTCTAAACAATCAATAATCTTCAATCTGTGAATCTGTGGCAATAATTTTTCAATCAATCCTCCTGGCTCGGTAATGAATTTTAAAGAATAAATCTATCCCGCCTTTTTATTAGCCCGCATCATCTCCGGAAAGCCCTGTTTTTTTAGAAACGCATTGATGCTTTGTGCAATTCGTTTTGCTTTCGTGTCTTCAGTCTTGGCAGACTCAATCCATTTTGAAAAGTAACGCTGGTGTGATCCGGTAAGTGAATTGAAAAATTGCAATGCTTCAGGTTCATCGGCCAGACAAACTGTGAACTCAGTATTTATCTTATACTCCGTTTTGTCGAATGCAATCTCCAGAGTTACCATCGCTCCCACCCTTTTGCCTATGGCCTTTCTAATCTTCGCATCAACGGTAAAAATAAATTCACCTTTCCCCAGCGGAATAATACTTTTTCCTGAAAATTTGTAATTGTCGATCTTTCCTTTGGTGCGAAATCCCCTGCGGTTACCGGGACAAAGCCTCTCAGCAATATCTGCCGGGACTACTATATAACTCCATCCGGTCTTGTCGCCCTGTGCACCGAATTTGACAATGGTTGTTGTAAACCGGATCAATTTAATAGCCATGCATAAGATCTGAGGATCAAAAAAACAACTTATTGCCTGAATAGCCAAATATAAACAGGTACACGAAATTCCGCTCATCGGTTAATTTTTCCCGCTAAGTCAACAGGAAATTTCATTTTAAGTTTTCATCCTTCAGATATATTACAAATTAAAGATGGTTTGCCTTACTGTTACATTTACTTTTCTTCTTCATCTCAAACCAATATTAATTATTGGTATATACTTCCACAAGTTTCTTCGGCGCCATGCTACAATAGGAAATGGTGAGCGCCTCAATCAATAATTGTTTTTTAACTTTTCTCAGTTGAAAATAAGTATACCCGCACAATCCCCATTTCCCCGTCACAGGATATACTGCCCCCCCCCCCTCGATAAATCAACGAAGACACTTCGATCAATCCGGGAGAGTTTCAAGGCAACCAGGCTATTTTTTTCATCCAGCGTGGCAAATATTTTTTTCTCTACCCTGAAAGATGTCTTTTCAAAATGAGATTGCTCAATTGCTTTGGGAAAAGACAAAGCCAGTTTTCTGAATGTCTCATTATGCACCATAATTCTACTTTCTTCTTGACTTTTGCCTTTCTCCTGTTGCTTATTCCTCAGTGCCATCTCCCTTTTTCTTCTATTATATCAAACTTACTTTCCTGTACCATATAAATAATCCTTCACATATTGGTTTCAGGATTAATTACATCATTTCATCTTTGTACCCATAATTACTAAATAAGTGCGCGCCAAACAAAAGTAATTGATCTCTAACAATTAAAATTTAAAAACTATGAATGGTTTAAGAAACAGCGTCCGACTGATCGGACACATCGGAGCAAATCCGGAAACAAAAGAGCTGGAAGGCGGAAAAAAAGTCTCCCGTTTTACCCTGGCAACAGATGAAATCTACAAAAATGCCAAAGGTGAAAAGGTGAAAGACACCGTATGGCACAACATTGTGATGTGGGGCAAGACGGCCTCCATTGCAGAAAAGTACCTTGAAAAGGGTGCTGAGATTGCCATAGAAGGTAAACTTACCAGTCGCAGCTACACCAACAAGGAAGGTGAAAAGAAGTACGTCACTGAAATTGTGGTTGGTGAATTACTGATGCTTGGGAAAAAAAACTGATCGCTTTCTCTCTGCTTTTTTCATCCTGTCTCATTCCGTTAGCTGCGTGCTTGTCTCCAAGCAGATTCCGGATGGGGCGGGATTTTTTTTGCCAGATAAACCATTACTTTTGGCGTTTAAATAAACACTGCGTGTGTGGGTTCTGTAAACATAAATTATTGAATGACCCGAAAAAATTATTTAGGCGAAAGAAAAAAAGAGACTACTATTTTTTAAGTTGGGTAACATCGCTTGTGCCGGCTCAGGTTGCAACCATTTTTGTCTAACTTTCGTCCGGAAAATGTTTGTTGCTTTACGGTACTTTGCCTGAAATTTCTTTAAACCAATCCTTCCTATTCTTTAAATGGAGATACTCGGTTACATCTGTGCTATACTTATAGGAGTTTCGCTGGGAATACTCGGTAGCGGAGGTTCCATTCTCACAGTGCCGATCATGGTTTATCTCATGAACATCAACCCTGTAGATGCAACGGGATTAAGTTTGTTCATTGTCGGAATTACCAGTGCCACAGGCGGAATCACCTACCTGAAAAGAAAGCTGGTAGATTTGAAAACGGCACTAATATTTGCCACGCCTTCCATCCTCAGCGTTTTCCTCACCAGGAAGTACTTAATGCCGTTGATTCCTGACCCGATTTTTGAAACTCCCCCATTCATCCTTTCCAAAGCACTATTTATCCTGATAATATTTTCTTTACTGATGCTGGTTGTCGGCTACAACATGATCCGGAAAGCACCATACAAAGAACCCGGAAAAGAAGAATTTCACCACTATAATTATCCTGGGCTAATAACCATTGGACTGGTATCAGGTGTACTTACAGGTATTCTTGGTGTTGGTGGCGGATTTATCATCATTCCTGCCCTTGTTCTCTTTGCGAAAATTCCGGTCAGGATGAGTGTGGGTACTTCCCTGCTGATCATTGCAGTGAACTCACTCGGAGGTTTCGCGCAAGAAATGCTGTCGCGGCATAAAGAGATTGATTACGGTTTCCTTTTTCTCTTTGGTATATTTTCCGTGGCAGGGATTTTTATCGGAATGAAAATCTCCTTGAAATTACAACCCGCTTCCCTGAAAAAAATGTTCGGCTGGTTTATTATTTTCATGGGCATTTGTATTTTTATAAAAGAGATCCTTTCAGAAGCCGTCAGGTGATTCATTGAACCGGTCGCCCGTATAAATTACTATTTCACCTTGATGAACCTTTGCATACTTCTCCTGTTTCCGGACATAACATTGACAAAGTAAAATCCGGCAGGCAGGGCATCGGCAGGAACCCGGAATTCATTTTCTGAAAGCACGGGGTTGCCTTTGATAATTTCTTTCCCGGCAACATCACAGATGACATATTCCAATTTCCCGTGTTCAATATCCCCGGGTAATACAACCGTAATATTTTCCACCACCGGATCCGGATAAACAGAAAAATAAAAATTTTTATCAAATGAATTTACGGGGGTAAATAAAGCTCCGAGGCTGATATTATCTACATAAAGGATCTGACCATACCTGCCGATGTTTACAAATGAGAATATTACTTCATTGTTACCGGTAAATGCAGTAACATCAATGGAATCCGTTCTCCATTCGGACGCAACCGGAATAAACGGTGTGGAACTGTTTTGAGGAGCTGTTGCCAGATCCAGTCCGCCTTTCAAATACAAAGAGTTAAATGTGGCGCCGCAGTCTGGGGATGCCAACACTTCCAGTGTGTCGCTGTAATTTGCACCATACCTTGCATACGCAATGTCAAAAGACAATTGCGCACTTTGAACGCCTGACAGGTCATACTTTGCAGTCCAGACAGCATCATGAGCGCCCAAGGCATCATACGCCCAATTATCATATTGCATGCTGTATGTGCTGGCGCCAAATCCTCCGGCAGTATTTAAAATTCCCCAATTGCTTGCAGCTGTTCCGGTTCCCTGCAATTTCCATCCGGAAGCAAAATTTCCTGTTTCAAAATTTTCCTGCAAGGGCAATATTCCGCTCCCGATGGTTTTAATAAAATTAATTTTGGTGACTGTATCATTCAAACCATTGTCAGTAACAACAAGGGTGACGTCAAAATTCCCTGCGGCGGAATAAACTACCTTCGGATACATAAGCGTTGATGAAGCCGGAATGGCTCCCGGGAAACTCCATTGGTATGTTGCGGCTACCGATGCAACAGCATGCGGAACAAAACTGATCGTATCACCGGGACAATAAAATGCTTCGTAGTTGGCGGAGAAATCGGCAACCGGTGCTGATGGTTCATACAATTCACTTTCCCATATTCCGAGATGCCATGTCGCAAGCCGTATTTTATTGTCGCGGTAAAACGGAACGAGACGCAACGGATAGGATATGAACGGTAACCCGCTTCCAACGACCTGCCAGTCAGGCATGGTATTGTTCCGGTAAAAGACAGGTCCATGGTAGGTGCCGATGTAAACTCCGCCATCAGTGCCGAACTGATGACACATGGCTTCAATTTCAAAACCATCAAGCGCAGCCGTGGTGGTATTGGTCCAGTTTGCTCCGCTGTTTAATGAATGATATATTTTATTTCCATTTGTTCCTTTCGGGTAGCTGATCCACAATTCACCTGCATCCGTTGCGCTGAGTGTGAAATTAAGTTCCCGCTTATTCTGAGGCAGTGGAATCTCATTCCAGGAAATTCCCCTGTCAAGTGATTTCCAGATTTTGCTGATGTTCCCAACTACCTGACGGGCATATATTACGTCTGAGTTGGCGCGGCTTTGTTCAATCCAGTAAACCTTGTCACCTGTTACGGAACCAAAAGAATAATACTCCCCGAAGGAACTACCGCCGTTTGTGCTTTTATAAATTTTATTATCCTTTCCGAGGTAACATACATTCCAGTAATCCCAGTCGAACATCATTCGTGAGCTTGAATTATCCACATAACTTTCATTGGGTTCAGTGTTGACAGGAAACCTGCCTGCAATGCCATTTAGTGTATCCGGCAATACAATTCCGTCAATATCGCTGTAATAGGTTTTCTTTTCATTGCTGTAATTCACATAACCCGTCGCAGCTTCACCACCGCCCAATTGCTCAAACACTCCCTGAGCATAACCATCCCTGCGTGCGGCATTGCCATTGTGGTAACGGCCGCCAACCATGATGTCGTCATTCCAACCCTGGTCAAATCCCCATAAGGCGGTTCCATAGATTCCATTGGTGCGTGACTCATGCGTTGTAACAAAGTCGGTGGAATAATTGATGCCGCCATCACAGGCCCACCACATCTCTTCCGTTAAAGGCGACGTTTTATAAATTTTAAATTCCTGGTTATCGGGATGAATGTTTGCGACATTTCCCACATATCCTCCCACTGCCTGGAAAGTTGCCCCCGCATCATCGCTGCGCCACATGCTCAATCCCCCGACAATTATCCTGTCTGCATTTAATTGTGAGCTGATCAATGCCGTGTTATAATAGATCTGGTTGTAGGTATTGTTGTCGCCGCTGAAGGTCATCATATTCGGATGCGTCCCGGCATTGTACGGCGCACCAATCAATCCATGCGGGAGGTTCCAGGTTTCACCGCCGTCATCGCTCTTGTAAACACCGATCTGCCCGTTCAGTTGCAACTGAGCAGTAGACTGGCTCTGACCAACGAGTAAAACATAAATACGGTTGGGGTTTGCTTCCGTCACAGCAATGCGGCCGCCGTAACTTTCTATCAACCCAATGTCTGCAGCCGGCACAGTAAACCACCCTGAAGGTTTGATTGTAAATGTCGCACCACTATCGAGGGACTTATAAAAATAAGAGATTTTTGTTCCAGCATCATATTGCAACGCATACACCTCTGCAGGATTACCAGGTTTTATTGCCACCGACTGGCACTCACCGTTAAAAACCGTAGTCCAGGTATTGCCGCCATCAGCTGAACGCATGAAGCCATTGTTAGTCCCTGCGTAAACCATGAGGGAATTGGCAGGGTTATGCATAAACTGCCAGACCGTAGTATTTCCAAGTGCAGGAACAGGAGCACTCCAGTTCGCCCCACCGTCCATGGTGCGGTATGTTTCTCCGTCTGCTGTTACAAGCACATCATTTTCATCAGCCGGATTTACTGCAATTGCGCCGACTGTTGTCATGTCTTCTCCGCGTGAAATGTAATTCCATGACAACCCTTTATCTGTTGATTTATACACGCCGCCGTTTTCACCTCCTGAGTACACTGTATTGGGATTGCTCATACTTTGGTCAATGCAATACATATTGGCATGCCAGGAAATCTGTGTTACCGGATCACCTGCACTGTACCGGGCACGGAAATGTTTTTCAGGACCTGCAAAACTCCATGGAGTTGACCTGGTATGGGCCCGGGCTGCATTTTCTGTCTGCCTCTTCAAATGGTTTTTTTCCTGAAGTGTGGGAAATTTTATGGTCCCGTCCTCCAGAATATATGGCTGAACGAATCTTCTCCAAAGCTTATAATAAGCAGTGTGCTGGTCTTCCTTGTTGTTATGATCCTGATAATATTCGTCATGCATTTTTTCAATGAGCCATACATTGGGTTCATCGCCATACATCATTTTCACCCATTCTGGAAGCGAAGGATCACTTGTGCCGGCCGGCTTAGGAAGGAACTGGGCGGATAAACGGTGAGTAAAAAATGAAAGGATCAGTATCGAAATTATTTTTTTCATTTACATCATAATTAACCGTACAAAGTAAGCAATGATTGCATGTTTCAATATGCCAGCACACTCCCCAGCCAGCGTTCCACCTCTTCTACCTTCATGTGTTTTCTTTTTGCATAATCCACCACCTGGTCTTTTTCAAGTTTGCCGATTGAAAAATACCGTGCATCCGGACTGGCAAAGTAAAGTCCACTTACCGCTGCCGTAGGAATCATTGCCAGGCTTTCTGTCAATTGAACCCCTGTATTCTTCTCTACATCAAGCAATTTCCAGAGGGTGTTTTTCTCCGTATGATCTGGTTGTGCAGGATACCCGGGAGCCGGACGGATTCCCGAATATTTCTCCTTGATGACTTCTTCCATCGACAGCTTTTCATCTTTCGCATATCCCCATAACTCTGTACGGATTTTTTTGTGCATCAACTCTGCAAAGGCTTCAGCCAAACGGTCAGCCAGCGCCTTGAGCATGATGGAAGAATAATCATCATGGTCCTTTTCAAATTTCGAAATCCATTTTTCAATTCCGAAACCGGTAGACAAAGCAAAAGCACCGATATAATCTCCTGATGTTTTCAGAAAATCAGAAAGCGCAATGTTCTTTTCTCCGGCAGGTTTCTGTGACTGTTGCCTGATGGTATGAAAAACTGCAACCACTTCATTCTCTTGCTCTTTGCCTTTTGCAGAAGGAGAGAAAACTACGATATCATCTCCTTTAGAAACAGCTGGAAAAATTCCTATCACTGCTTTTGCAGTCAGCCATTTATTGCTGATAATCTGCTGCAACATGTTCTGCGCATCATCAAAAAGTTTTTTGGCTTCCGTTCCCCGTTCCCTGTCACTGAATATTTTCGGGTAACTACCCTTCATCTCCCAGCTGATGAAGAACGGAGTCCAGTCAATGTACTGTGAGATTTCCTCAAGTGAATAATCATCAAATACTTTTATCCCTGTGAAATCTGGTGTTGATATTGCAGTCCCGTTCAGTTCAAATTTATTTTCACGTGCTTTCGCCAGTGAAATATGATTCGCTTTTGCACGATCGGCTTTGTGGTATTCACGGGTGCGGGCATTCTCTGCCTTTGCCTGCTCGATAAATTTATCCCTGTGCTCCTTCGACAACAGGCTGCTTACTACAGGCACGCTGCGCGAGGCATCATTCACATGGATAACCGGATAACTGTAATGCGGTTCAATTTTCACGGCTGTATGAACCTTGCTCGTAGTTGCACCGCCAATCAGCAACGGAATATCAAACCCTTCACGGGCCATCTCTTTAGCCACATGCACCATTTCATCAAGTGAAGGAGTGATCAGTCCGCTCAGCCCGATGATGTTTACTCCATGCTCCCGTGCCGATGAAAGAATTTTTTCACATGGAACCATCACACCAAGATCCACAATATCATAGCCGTTACAGGCCATTACTACACCCACAATGTTTTTCCCGATGTCGTGCACATCACCTTTCACGGTGGCGAGCAACACTTTTCCATTTTTCGAGCCGACAACTTTTTCCTTTTCAAGGTATGGCTGAAGGTAGGCAACTGCTTTTTTCATAACGCGTGCACTTTTCACCACCTGCGGCAAAAACATTTTTCCTGCGCCGAATAAATCGCCTACCACGTTCATTCCGGCCATCAGCGGTCCTTCGATCACTTCCAATGGTTTGCTGAATTTTTGCCGTGCTTCTTCAATATCGGCATCAATAAAATCCGTAATCCCTTTCACCAATGAATGTGAAATGCGTTCTTCAACGGTGCCTCTCCTCCACTCTTCATCTTTTACATCTTTTTCCTTGCCGGCACCCTTCACTTTTTCGGCATGTTGAATCAACCTTTCCGTTGCATCGTCCTTCCTGTCAAGCAATACATCTTCCACCAACTCCAGCAATTCCTTTTCAATTTCATCATACACAATCAACTGCGAGGGGTTTACAATTCCCATATCCATCCCGTTTTTAATTCCATGATACAGGAAAGCTGCATGAATGGCTTCACGCACGTGGTCATTTCCGCGGAATGAAAATGAAACATTGCTTACGCCGCCTGAAATTTTCGCCAGCGGAAGATTTTCCTTAATCCATTTTGTGGCTTCAAAATAACTCAAAGCGTTTTTCCTGTGCTCCTCCATTCCAGTAGCAACTGGAAAAATATTCGGATCGAAGATGATGTCCTGCGGGGGAAATCCAACCTGCTTCGTCAATACTTCATAAGCACGCGTGGCGATCTCAATCCTGCGCGGAGTGGAATCAGCCTGTCCCAGTTCGTCAAACAACATGACGATGACTGCTGCGCCATACTTCCGTACAGTTTTCGCCTGACGGATAAATTCATCCTCACCACCTTTTAATGAAATGGAATTGACGATGGATTTTCCCTGCGTGCATTTTAACCCCGATTCAATCGCTTCAAATTTTGAAGAATCGATCATCACCGGAACTTTTGAAATGTCGGGTTCTGATGCAATGAGATTCAGAAATTTAGTCATGGCAAAATTTGCATCAAGCATGCCTTCATCCATGTTTACATCAATGGCCTGTGCCCCGCCATCCACCTGCTCTTTAGCCACACTTAATGCATCTTCATATTTCTCTTCCTTAATGAGGCGAAGAAATTTTTTAGACCCTGTTACATTCGTCCTTTCTCCCACATTTAAAAAATTGGAATCAGGCCGGTAGGTCACCGCTTCCAACCCACTCAAACGCAGGAAAGGTTCAACTACCGGAATCTCGCGAGGCTTGGTTTTATGCGCCTGTGCAGCAATATGCCTGATGTGATCAGGTGTAGTACCGCAGCATCCGCCGACAATATTGACAAAACCGCTTTGCAGGAAATCATCAATCTGGTGACACATCTGCTCAGGGGTTTCATCGTATTCCCCAAACTGATTTGGCAAACCGGCATTCGGGTAACAGGAAATAAAGAACGGTGCCTTCTCAGAAAGTTCTTCGAGGTAAGGACGCATTTCCTTCGCTCCGAGTGCACAGTTCAATCCAATGCTGAGTAAATCAACGTGTGAAACTGAATTTAAAAATGCTTCCACCGTTTGCCCCGACAAAGTTCTCCCGCTGGCATCGGTAATCGTGCCACTTACCATAACGGGAAGGAAAATATTTTTTTCTTCAAACACATTTTGAACGGCAAACAAAGCTGCTTTCGCATTGAGGGTATCAAAAATGGTTTCAATGAGGATCAAATCCACGCCTCCGTCGATCAATCCCCTCACCTGCTCAGAGTATGCAAGTACGACTTCATCAAAAGTTACTGCACGGTAACCGGGGTCGGTTACCTTCGGAGACAAACTCAATGTGCGGTTAGTGGGACCTAAGGCGCCTGCTACAAAGAAGTTGGCAGTAGGCAGTAGGCAATTGGCAATGTGTTCCCTTACAGCATTCTTCGCAATCCTCGCGGCTTCGAAGTTTAATTCATAAGCCAATTCCTCCATACGATAATCAGCAAGTGAAATCCTTTGGGCATTGAAAGTATTCGTCTCAATGATATCAGCACCGGCCTGCAAGTATTCCAGGTGAATCGATTTAATGATGTCAGGTCTTGTAAGAACAAGCAAATCATTATTTCCTTTCAGGTCGCTTTTCCAATCTTTAAATCGCTCACCCCGGTAACCTCCTTCATCCAGTTTGTAACGCTGGATCATGGTACCCATTGCACCATCGATGACGAGGATGCGGTTTAATAATTCCTTTTTTATATCTGACATAGTTAAAATTGCGGATGATGAATGTTGAATATTGAAGTAAAAACCCCAGAGACTTATTCTCAGATTATAAATTTTTCCTCGCCGTTTCAATACTTTTATTAAAGATGGCAATGAGCTCATTGCACTCTTTTATTGTTTTTTCTAAATGGTCCTGTGATTTACAAAGGTTGGCCTTTTTTATGACGATCATCGCATTTAGAGTTTCTCTCAACTCCTTTATAAGTATTCCCAACTTATGAATAAAATCTTTTCTCGATTCAGCTCCCTGTGCTTCGCCATAGTGCAATGAAGGTGAAATACCTGCTCTCATCATATGATCGGATAGATAAATCCCTGCGGCTGACTTAGTAATTTTATCGCTCAATTCAATGATCATAGCAGCAAAATCTATCAATCTCTCATTCAAATCAAACTTTCTTTCCATTCCTGTATTTTTTCGGTTCGACCTTCATTATTCAAAATTCAAAATTCATTATTTAGTTTTTCACTGCCCTGATCATCTCATTCTTCCCCTGCTGACCTTTTAAAGTCTCCACCTCAAACCCAACCGATTTAAGTGTCCATTTCACATTTCCTTTTGCGCAGTACGTTACAAGCACAGCATTCTTCTTACAAGCATCATAAATTTTATGCAGCACTTCAAACGTCCAGAGTTCGGGCTGATGAACTGGAGAGAATGCATCGTAGTAGACCAGGTCATACGCTCCGTCAAGGTGAAGCTCGAGCATATCTGCCTGCACTTTGTAAAGCGTAAAATCGCCGAAAGAAATATTCTCAAACCATCTTGAGGCATGAATCTTTTGAAAAACGGGCTGCAACGGTTTTCCGAAATACTCAAAATAGTTCAGACGGTTTGTGACAGATTCCGGAAGCGGAAAAGCTTCTATTGTGGTATAATGAATGGACTTTCTCAACACCTGGTTCTCCCTGTAAGTGAGGATTGCATTCAGTCCCGTGCCGAAACCCATTTCGAGGATTGAAATATCAGAGAGGTTCCTGTTCAGGGAATTCAATCCATTTCTGATAAACACATGCATTGGCTCCTCTAAATTTCCCCGAAAGGGAGACTTTAAATCAGCAACTGAATCCTTAATTTGTAAATGGTTTCTATTTTCTGCAATAATCATTTTCTTAAATTTCTAATACAATTTCCACTATCCATCAACTATATCCTTCATATGACAGGTTATTTCCTGGCTGTTCCTCCCCTCCTTCGGAGGGGCCGGGGGAGGCTCCTTCTTCGGAGATGGATAATTCCCATACCCGGAATATTTTTAATCAATCTCCTTTGAAGGACAAAGCAAAAAAAAATCTCTTCCGGAAAGCCGAAAGAGATTTATGATAAGTGTTATTTTTTGAAATCTATTTTCGACTTATCTACTCCCGTTTTGCAACGGGACAGGAATTGGCACCTTTTCTCCCTCGCTTTCGCGAATGAGTCAGGTTGTCAAGGTTTCAACGGGTCAGTCCCTCCACCTTTCTGGATAAGTAACTATTAAAGAACGAGCGGCAAATATAAGTAAGGAATACCGATTTACAAAAATCTAATTCAGTTTTTTTCAGCAAGATATTTCCTAAGGTTTGGTCTCAGCCGGCTTTTGTAAACGGAATGAGCGTCATGCTTTACTTTTCCCTTGCGCAATATTATCTGTTCTTCAAGGGGAAGCGAAACGATCTCCACACATTTTGGGGTACAACAACCCTTCATTTTCGCCCCGCATTCTTCACATTGAATAAAAAGCAAATGGCAATCATCGTTTGCACAGTTTACGTGGCGATCGCTCGGTAAACCGCACTGGTGGCAGACGCTGATTACATCTTCCGTAATTTTTTCACCCAACCGTTCATCAAACACAAAATTCTTCCCGATGAATTTCGAATCCAGTCCTTCCGCCTTTACCTGCCGGGCGTAGTCAATGATTCCGCCGTACAACTGGTTCACGTCTTCAAACCCTTCATGACGTATGTAAGCACTTGCTTTCTCACAACGAATGCCTCCTGTGCAATACAATAAAATTTTCTTGTCCCTGTTTTCCTTCAGCAATTCAACAACCATTGGCAGTTCCTGTTTGAATGTATCTGCATCAGGAAGGATTGCGTCCTTAAAATGTCCGACCTCGCTTTCATAGTGATTCCGCATGTCAATCACGATCGCATTCGGGTCATCCATTGCATCGTTCCATTCTTTTGCTGTGAGGTGCTTTCCCACATTCGTCACGTCAAAGGCATCATCATTCAAGCCGTCGGCAACAATTTTATTTTTGATGCGGACGATCAGTTTGTAAAAGGATTTCCCGTCATCTTCAACGGCAATTTTAAATGGGACTTGGGAGAATTCCTTTTTAGCATCCACCAGTTCCCTGAATTTCTCAAAATTGTTTTCAGGCACAGAAAGTTGGGCATTGATCCCTTCCCTGGCGATGTATATTCTGCCGAATACATTCAGCTCCTGAAAACGCATATAAAGTTCATCCCTAAGAAGAACAATATTTTCAAGGATCACATATCTGTAAAAGGACAATGTAACCCGCCTGAAAGGCTCTTCATGGAGTTTCCTTTTGAGGACTTTCTTGTCGTATATATTATGGAGCTGCATGAAATGCAAAAGTAATTTTTTGAGAGGTACGAGACAAACTTTAAACTTTCCTGAATTCTCTGAATAGGCCAACTAATTCTATTTTTACCGGCCATGACACGCCTGCTTTTACTTTACCGCGAAAGTTTTTCCAATCTCCAGCGCAATGCCTGGGTGCTTGCCATTTCCATGTTTATCAACAGGAGTGGCAGCATGGTATTGCTTTTCACTTCGCTTTACTTCACCAAAGAATTACATTTTGGTATTGCTGAGGCGGGATTCATCATGAGTTTCTACGGCTTCGGTTCAGTACTGGGATCTTATTCAGGAGGATGGCTTACCGACAGGAAGAACTTCTATGATATCATGATCCTGTCCCTCTTTTGCAGTGGCGCTATTCTTTTGCTGATGCTTGTTGTCAAGAGCCAGTTTTTATTTTGTGTGGTAATTTTTTCGTATGCATTCTTTGCCGATATGTTTCGTCCTGCGCATTCGGCGGCTATTTCTTCTTACAGCTCTCCTGAAAACCTCACGCGCTCCGTGTCACTTGCCAGACTGGCGATCAACCTTGGCTTCTCAGTAGGACCTGCCATCGGCGGCTTTATCGCATTGTATCTTGGTTATAAATGGCTTTTTGCAATAGATGCATTTACGTCTTTTGCTGCTGCGGGAATGCTGTACTTGTATCTGCCAAGACATAAGACTGAAAAGAACCGCCATGAAAGCGCTGTTTTACAAGATCGTTCTGCTTCCGCATATCGTGACAAAAAATACCTGTTCTTTATTTTCCTCGTCGCACTCTATGGCACCTGCTTCTTCCAGCTCTTTGCAAGCATACCGCAGTTTTTCAGTACACAATGCAAATACAATGAAGATACGATAGGACTATTGCTCGCACTCAACGGCTTATTGGTTGTTGTTATTGAAATGCCATTGATAACATACCTCGAAAAGAAGAAAAAAAGGTTCAGATATATTATTGCCGGTACACTTTGTATTCCTATATCGTTCTTCATACTTCAAAACGGAAATGCACTTATTGTTTGGGCTATAGTGTACACGGTGATCATTACACTTTCCGAAATCTTTTCCATGCCTTTCATGATGAATCACGCCTTATCATCATCTCCGAAAGAAAGAAAAGGGCAATACATGGCATTGTATTCTATTGCCTTCGGTATTGCCATCATTTTTGCCCCATCGATTGGATTGGGTATTGCAGGTAAATATAGTTTT
Organism: uncultured Flavobacteriales bacterium; assembly: GCA_964356415.1. Lineage (GTDB taxonomy): Bacteria > Bacteroidota > Bacteroidia > AKYH767-A > 2013-40CM-41-45 > JAPLDB01. Next base: position 55,768 of record CAYHHK010000003.1, on the reverse strand, counting down.
AACAGTATGTTCTACTTCTTTATAGTACTCAGTATATTAACAGCGATTGGATTTACCTTACTCAAAAGAAGAAATAAAATAAGCTGAGAGAAACTAGCTTCTTTTCCTGTTCTTCCACCAGACAAAAGCGCCAACACCACCTAACAGGTAGGGGATTGACAAAAGATAAAGAATACCGCTGTTCAGGCTTTTTCCCCGTTTCATTTCTTTCTGCTTCGCTTCCTGATCTTGTTGCTCATAGTTGGTCTGGGCAATACGTCTGCACATGGCACATTGTGCATTCGATTCATAAACAACAACAGATGAAAAAAGAAAAATTAATAATATGACCTTTCTCATTTTCAGAAATTGTAATAAGGTGAAATCATCAGGTAAACGGTTACGCCGCTAATTGTCACATATAACCAAACCGGAAATGACCAGCGAACAATCTTACGGTGAAGCACTACCTGATTTGTTAAACCGCGGTACAAAGATAATAAAACAAGAGGTAAAACAATGGCAGCAAGAATGATATGTGTTATTAGAATGCTAAAATAAACCATCCTCAGGTTTCCTGCTATCGCTTTTTCGACCGCATCAACCAATCCATCATGGTTTAGGTCACCGTATTTTGTTTCTAAGCCAAAGGAGTGAAATAGCACATAACTTAAAAGGAATACTGTGGATAAAGCTACAGCTGCAATATTCAACTTTTTGTGGATTTTCACTTTTTTCCGGCGGATAAAATAGAAACTGATGAGCAGAGTCAATGTACATGTCCCGTTCAAAAAAGCGTTCAGTTTTGGCAGGAATTTTACAAACGGAGGAATTACTTCAGCTTTGGGCAATTGAGACAACAGCAGTATCAATAAAAAAATAATTACTGAAACAGTTGCTATAAGCCGCAAATAGAATCTATCGCGACCTCTGTTAGGCACATGCAAAGTGTTCATTTAAACGGGATCTTTTTCTTTGTCCTCCTGTAAGAGCACTTCGACCTCATCACACAGCCTTTTCACCTCTGCTTCGTCCAGTCCGTCATAAATCCCCCTGATCCGTTTTTCCTTGTCGATGAGCATCATGTCCTGCGAATGAAAAAAGTCTTCCGCAGTCTTTCCTCCTGCAGCCGGCACTAAAAATCCATCACGCGCAATCGAATATATGGAATCCTTATCACCTGTCAGAAACCACCACTGATTATTGTCGGCTTCCCTTTCTCTGGCATAAGCTGACAAAGCTTCTACTGAATCTTTTTCGGGATCGACAGTAAATGAGAGGAATTTAACGCGTGGATCAAGTCTGAATTTTTCAGTCACGCCTTTTATGTTGTAATTCATCTTCGGGCAAATCTTCGGACAAGTTGCGAAGAAAAAACTCGCAACAAAGATTTTCCCTTCAAGGTCTTTTTCAGTGATCACTTTTCCTTCCTGATTGACAAAAGAAAAAGCAGAAATGGTGTGGTAAATAGTATCACCGTTAGCAATCGGTTCCTTCGGACCATAGATCTCCAACTGCTTGAAATGATTTTCGCCCTGGATTAAAACCAGGTAAAAAACGCAAGGCAAAAAAAGGACACTCAGAATAATGAGTATCCTTTTCAAATTTTGAGTCTTCATTAAATCATTATTTGATCAAGCCGAGGGCAATACCTTCGTAGATGGCAATAATAATAAGGTAAATGATTAGCACGAAAGGAAGCAGGAGACTGAATTTCAACGCCGTTGCTTCAAACTTCAGGTGCATAAAATAAAATACAATGAAATAAGCTTTTACAATCGTCAGTGTGATGAATGTATAAAGCAGGATGGTCTTTGAAATACCCGTAAATGAAATCGCAACTTCAAAGATGGTTACTAAAAGCAGTATCCAGAATACCCGCCAGATTACCTTAGTATTCAGTCCGGCGTGAGCCTTATCGTGACCTTTGTGAGAGATCCGCTCGCGGTGGATATCGGATGAGATGAAATCTTCTGACATGATGAATGAGGTGTGAGATGTGAGTGGTGAGACAAATCTTTGATAAAGCTATCTATTAAACAAGGTAGAAGAATGTGAATACGAATACCCAAACAAGGTCAACGAAGTGCCAGTACAAACCAACCTTTTCCACCAGTTCATAGTCTTTTTTCTTCTCAAGTGCCCCTTTTGAAACAAGTACAAACACAATGAAGTTGATCACAACACCGCTGAAAACGTGAAAGCCGTGAAAACCTGTAATGAAGAAAAAGAAATTTCCGAACAAAGGTGTAGGGCCGTACTCATTCTCGTACATATTGGCACCGTGTACATTTTTAAGAGCTGTTGCCTTGAGATGTTCTGCTTCCGCGCCTTCAATTTTAGTACCGTCATGGAATAAAAGTACGCCAGGTTCAAGATTATCTGTACGTGCAAAACGGCCATCTGCCAAGTAGAATGCACCTTCTTCAGACCCCTTGATAAAATGATACCACTCCCATGCCTGCGAGCCAACAAACATCAAACCGCCAATAATAGTAAGACCAAGCCAAAGCTGAACGCTCTTGCGTTTAAAGGAATGTCCGGCATCAACAGCAAGTACCATGGTTACAGAACTCATGATGAGGATGAATGTCATCAATCCTACATATGCCAAAGGAACGTGTCCGTGAATAAATGGAAAATGAGTAAAAACTTCTCCGGGAAAAGGCCAGATATCAGTCCAGCGGTGACGAAGTGCCCCATAGGCAATCAGCAAACTTGAAAATGTAAAAGCATCCGATACGAGGAAGATCCACATGTATAATTTTCCCCACCGTATATTGAATGGAGAATACCCCCCACCCCACGGTTTTGTTTCAAAATTTTCTGTAGTTGCAATTGACATTGTTGTGTATTTATCTGTCAGTTTTGATATTCAGATGGCGAATCTGCATAAAATTTTTCTTTCAAAATAATTTTTTTCAAAATCTTTTTAACGGATATACATCAGGAAAAAGAAGAGGTAAATCCACAGGGCGTCAAGGAAATGCCAGTAAATTGAGCAAACAACCACGCCATTGTAATCAGAAGCTGAATATCTGCCGGTAAGCGATTTGATCAACACAATGAATAATGCGAGGAGCCCACCCAGTAAATGAGCCACGTGTAATCCTGTAATAACATACAAAAAGGACGCTGCTACATTGCCAATATTTCCAGCCTGAGCAACGGTTTCATTTCCTGCCGGCACGTAAGTAAAGTCAGACGTGATGTCTTTTACTGTCCCAACAAAATATATCCCCTGAGAGATCAAATCCTTCCAGGCAAGGTATTGGGAGATCACAAATCCGATTCCAAGAATAAAGGTTAACAGTGTTGCAATTTTCAAATTGGAAAGGTTACTTTTTTTAATGGATATAACGGCCCACTGCATACTGATACTACTGATGATGATAAATACTGTACTTAATACAAAGAGCTGCGGGAGGGCGAATTGAACCCATTTACCCTCTCCCTGACGAACCATATAAGCACTGGTAAGTCCTGCAAAAAGCATGAGGATGCTGATCATGCCAAACCACAATAAGGTCCGTTTTGCTTTTTTGTTTATCTCGCGTTTTTCGAGTGCAGAAACTTCAGATGCTGAAATGTTATTTACCATATTAATTGTTGATGATCAGCTTAATAGTTTATCAATCATCAGCACCAGTTGAACAACAGGAAGGTAGATGAAAGAAGCATACATCAGTTTTTTAGCGGATTTAATCTCAAGGTCTTTGTAAAGGCGAAATGACGGAATGGCAAAGAAAATTCCAGTAGTAGCCACGATCATCGAACTCCAGACAGAAAACATCCCGAAAAAGTGCAATAGCAAGGCCATTGGAACAAGGCTAAGGGTATAGGCCATTGTTTGAAAGGCAGTATTGCGGTCGCGGCCTCCCGGTGATGGAAGCATTTTGAAACCTGCTTTTTTGTAATCATCATCCATGACCCATGCAATGGCCCAGAAATGCGGGAATTGCCAAATGAATTGAAGAAAATAAAGCAATAAAGCCTCCATACCAATTTCATTGCGAGCGGCAACATAACCAAGCAAGGGAGGAAATGCGCCTGGAATAGCTCCAATGAAAACAGAGAATGGGGTAATTCTCTTGGACGGGGTGTACATTAAAGTGTAAATCAGCAAGGATAAAGCACTCAGCAAACCACACAGCGGATTCATAAATATCCACAGGATAAGGATCCCTGAAACCCCCATTAAAACTGCTGCAATCATTGCTTCGCCAACGCTCATTCTTCCGGCAGGAATTGGTCTGTTCTTCGTGCGATCCATCAATTTATCCAAATCCTGTTCGATGATCTGATTGAATGCATTCGAAGATCCTGTAACAAGAAAACCACCCAGGACAAGCAAGCAAAGTTGGCCAAAATGAAAGTCCCCTCTGTTTCCGATTACAAATCCTATGGCAGCAGAAAAAACCACCAATGAGGACAACCGCATTTTGGTAAGCAGGCTGTAATCCCTGATTCGTGCAGACAGCTCAAAAGTCTTAGGTTCGGAAAGTGATTTCTCGGTTAACAAATTGCAGGAAAATTGGGGTTGCAAGTTTACACAAACTCAGTCAACAAGCAAAAGCGTAAATGGGCTCAGGATACTGACAATGCAATCTCCTCATCCTTTCTTGAAACAGGAACCAATGTTCGCTCAGGAATTTCAACCCCCATAACGTTGGCTATGACATGGTCAATCTTCATGTTGATGAGTTCACGTATATATTTTCTTTGAATCTGGTCGCGATTCACTTCTGATAATTCGCTGTCAAGGGCTTTTAGTTTTAATATTGCCTGCCTCAGCCCCCTTTCATCATTCGATCCCAATACAATTGTTTGCTCAAACTGTTTCAGCAAATTAGCTGCTTCTCCTTCTCCACAATAGATAATTGGCAGGCCGGTTGAGAGGTATTCAAAAAGTTTTGAAGGAATTGCGCTACGGTAATTTTCATCAAGCCTGGCAAATAACACAGAAGTATGCTGATAATAAGGTAAAACTTTTTCCCAATCCAGTTTTCCTGTAAAGTAAATATTGCTGATGCGCTTTTTTCGCACCTGCTTCTTAAACGTCTCATAGTCATTGCCATTGCCAATCATGACAAGCCTGACATCATCAATACTTTCAACCACGTGAAGAAGCGACTGAAGGTTTTGACCGTTTCCAATGTTCCCAACATAGGTAATGGTAAAAGGGGTTACATCAGGTTTGTACTCAAGATTGATGAGCGTATCAAATTTATCTGCGCTTATGCCATTACTTAATATAGTGATTTTGCCAGAGTCAACCTTTGTGTTTTCAGAAATCCACTTTCTTTCTGAGATGTTGGTGACAGTGATCCAATCGAATTTTGGAAGGAACAATTCTATCATCCTTGTAAAGATGTACCTGAAACAACGGTGAATGATAAACTTGTCCGGAATATACCTCCATGTAAGATCACGCACATCGCAAATTTTGAATGAGCGCCCTCCAAATAAGATAATGGCCGGAATCAGGAACATAAAAGGACTGGTTACATAGGTCACATCACATTCTTTACCAGTTGCAAGTCTTGCAATTTTTATTGAATACCATATTTCATAAAAAGTTCTGAAAAACAAACTGGACTTTTTATACTTCGGAATATCAATATAATTAATTGTAACCTGATTCGATTCCCGGATAATTTTCTCAGCGGCAGGTTTTCCGATTTCGGTTAATGCAAACACATTGACTTTATGGTTCAGTGCCAAAGCATCCACCAGCGCGTCCATGCGGTGAGCAGCAGCGGTTATTTCAGGAGTAAAATGAGAAGTAACGACATTGATCGTTGCCATAATTTATACCCCCTGTTTAATAAAAATTTGAAAAGTAAAAGTTGTAATCAAACTATTTCTGAATTGTATTGTAATGTAATCACATGCAAATGGCTTATTGAATTCTGAAGATGCAATTGCCTCATCAATGTTTATGTCCAAATCCCCTTTAAATTCTATGGTGGCAAGATTATAATTCAGTTTTGATTTTACATGAGCAAGTTCAGCTTTTTTTTCAACAATCAATAGTGACTTATTCACATCCGGAATATCTCCTGAGACCGTATCTACGATTCTGATGGAATTTTCGAAAAATTCAAACCGTCTGTTATGAGTTATGGATTTATCATAGAACCTGGCAGTGGATTCAAGATATCCTCTACCCTCTTTTATACCAAGCATTTTGACCCGTTTACCAACCCTGAATGAGCCCCACAACCTGCTCTGGCTATGGTTTTCACGGCTAACGGTATTGTGCGCCATGGTTGATCGTTCATACTTCCTTCTGTTGTTGTTTTCATAAGTACTAATTCCTGAATCAATAATGAAAGGGCAGTTATGAACATTCAGGATAAAGCTCAAAGAATCGGAATGACCATGTCCTGCATTGATATCCGGCTCAAGTCCTCCTACATCCACGAGGCATTCGTAAACCGCTGTCTTGAATTTCCGGAAGCCACTTTCCTTCAAAACAACAGGTTCAGCCAGTATATTCAGTCGTCTTGCGTAGCTGTTCAATTGAATACAGGAAGGTGCTATTCCATTGGCTGAATCGTTAACAACCGGCATGTCACCGTTTTCAAATTTCATTTCATTCATCCAGCCAAGCATTCGAGAAGCAACCAATTTAAGCTTTTCGATAAATTGTTTTTCACCGGGCGTGTTGCTTCCAAGCAACTGTATACAGTCAAGTATGCGTTGCAGCATCAGTTGATGATACATCGGGCTCAGTTCAAAATGGGCGCCGTCAGGTAAAATTTGCTTTTCCAAATGCACTTCTATAATCCGCTTCCCCCGCTGATAGAATTTCTCATTTTTGAAAAATAGTCCTGCAAACAAAAATGCAAATCCATTCTCGAGTAAGTGATTATTCTGCAGATACCATTCTGTAGTATAATACAACTTCAGGGTTTGTTTTAGCAGCGAATGGCAAAGCCAGTGGTCTGTGACCCGGTGAACAGAAAAATATTTTATCCAGTTGATTATCCTTAACGAGGCCGGGTAAGGATTAAAAGAAGCGGGATTTTCGGACAGGTATTTTGAAAAGTCCATTATTAATTTAATGCTCCTTTCCTTTTCCATTTTTTCCTGCCACAGGAATTCAAAACTAGCTAGGTGAAATGTCCATAATTTACCATGCTCCCCAAAGCCCCATTCAACGCGCTCTTTGAAATGTTCGGAGCGGTTAATAAATGTAAACTCATCACCGCGGATAAATATTTTTTCACTTTTTTCTTCTGTCCAGTTAAGCGGGTAAACAGGCAACGGTAACAGGGAAGATGATGGAATATCAAGTCGTCTGATAAAAAATAATTTGATCCTGAACAATGCAAACTGAACTATCTGCCGGATAGGAGTATATAAAATCAACCAATATATTTCCTTTAGTTTCATTGTCCTGTCAGGAAGTAAGTTCTTTGTACAATTCAAGAAAGCGTGACATAATTATTTCCGGAGTGTAATTTTCAAGTACGCGTTTTCTTCCCTCTGCTCCCATCCGGTTCCTGAGATGCGCGTCATTAAGTAACACAAGTATTTTTTTAGCAAGGTCAGATTTATTCTCCCGTTCAAACAAAAGGCCGGTTTGGTGATCCTTTACAATATCATTCATAGGAAACAGGTTTGTGGTAACAACAGGCAATCCTGCCATCATTGCTTCCAGAAGTACATTCGGAAACCCTTCTCTGCGGGTAGGAAGGACGAATATCTCTGCCTCATGGAGCAGTTTGTTTTTTTCCTCCCGGGAGGCAGGTGGAAGAAAATAAATAACATCGTTCACGCCGGTGCTATTTATTTTCTTCTGAAGTTTTTCTTTCAATCCCGCTTCTTCTTCCGGACCACAGATTTCTATGACGGTTTTTTGTTGAAGGAGCTCATTTTTTATTTCTGCGGCGGCTTCAATCAGCAGGTCAAGTCCTTTGGATGAAACGATCCAGGAAAGGCAAAAGATTTTTTGCATGCCGGTTTTCTTCTCTGCTTTCCGCATCAATTCAAACTGTTCCACGGCATTGGCAATAACCCGGATTCTATTTTCGGGTACAATTCCTTCACATACAAGGAATTTTTTTATCCCATCGTGCTGGCAAAGGACAACAGATTGACGCTTCAGGAAAAACTGAATTATTTTTTTTTCAGGGGATGTGCAATGCAAATAAAATTCATCAAATGCGCCACGGAAATTCAGCACTGTCTTTGCACCTGTAAGCCGGAGAACAAAACCGAGCAGCAACTTTTCATATAATGCCGCCCTTGTACATGATGTAAAGATGTGTGCTATGCTGATCCCTTTCACCAGACAAATAAAAATTGACTGTAAAAATATCCATAGCGAACTCAATACCCTGGCAACTATATTAAGGCCAGGAGATGGAAGTGAAACGACAGTCCAGTCTATTTCGTTTTTCAGCCCGGAAAGCAATAGTCGGGCCGATGTTGCCTGCCCCCCGATGGCACCAGGCTTACAAACTGCAACGAGAAGAATTTTTATTTTTTCTTTTTCGCTATACATTACATACTTTTTCAATCAGTGAAAAATACTGTGAAGCCACCGTTTCTGTTTCAAACCGTTCTGAACTCTTTATCAGATCCGCTTTGGAAACTCTCATATCCAATGCATTCACCATGGCACCTGCAAGCGCGCCGGCATCATTCACGGGAACCAGAGAACCAAGCTTTCCGTCCAAGAGAATTTCACGGGATCCTCCTGAACAATCCGTACTCACAACCTGAGTACCGCAAGCCATTGCTTCGATAAGTGAATTCGGCAGGCCTTCATAGCCGGAGGATAAGACGAATACATCTGCCCGGCGCATGAGCGGATAAGGGTTCTTCAACTGCCCGGTCAGATTAATTTTGCCTTCCAGTTTCATTTCCGAAATAGTTGCCTCTAAACTTTTTCTTTCAACTCCTTCCCCGATGATGACAAGCCGTGCATCCATTTTCTCCAGCACTTTTGCAAAAGCATGAATGAGGAGTGAATAGTTTTTTGCCTTTGCAAGCCTCCCCACACTAATAAATACGGGAGCAACACCGAAAAACGGATGAGAAATATTTTCCTGCAACATGTTTCTGAAATTTTCAGTGATGACAGGATTATAGATCATGCTGATTTTTTCCTGTGATGCAAATTTATTTTCAATCAAATCCAGTAGTACAGCATCAGCATTTACCACCACTGCATCTGCTTTCGGATACAACCATTTCATCAGTTTCCGTGTAATGGAAGTCCGCAGACTTTTATTCAAACTAAAATGAATTCCCGGCGTTGTGGCTTCGCGCAGGATGACTTTTAAACGCTGACCAGAAATGAGGACTGCAAGCATGCAGAGAATATTTACGTGAATCTGCGTGCTTATTAAAACATCCGGCTTCGCTTTTTTCAAATATTTTATGAGCGGAAGAAAAGCTCCCAAAGTTCTGCGCCCCGAAAAAGAGAATATGTGTAGCGACGGATCCAACTCATCTATGAGATCAGATCCCTTCGTCATCTGAATCACTGTTACTTCGGTTTGCTTACTCAGTTGATTGGCAAGATTGATCATCATCCGTTCAGCGCCACCCATCCGAAGCGAACCGACTACAAAACTCAATTTTAGTTTTTTATCATTCATGCTTTATTGCCTCGCTTTGAACAATATCCTCATCCTCAACAAATATATTCCAGAAGCGCACAGCGAGCATAAGACCAACACCTACTGCAAATGCTTTGTGATAATAATTGGAGTAGAACAAAAAAACAACAGGAATAATGAGCATGAATATATATACGGTGGCCTTCAATCTGTTGTCGGAAATATTTTTTTTCAATGCCTTTGAAAATATATACATCATGTACAAAAACGACAGCAGTCCCGGCAATCCCCAGAAAATCCATACCTGGAAAAAAGCATTGTGCGGAGCCATGGGTACATATACATCATTAATATTGGTGATACCCGCATTCACCGCCCATCCTTTCCAATAGTGCCCGCTGCCTACACCTGTTAAAAAATACTGATCAATATTATTAAGGATTGCCTGGTATAATTTGGTGCGTGAATCTTCTCCATGAATCTCACCGATCTGGGCAATGTACCCGATTCGCACCCATACCACATCAGGTACTATTAATATAACGGCAACAGTAAAAATCAATATGGGAACGATTAATGGCTTTAATTTCAATTTCGATTTGTATCCAAACATGAACAAGCCAACAAAAAATATGAGCGCCCCGGTTCGTGATGCCGGGAGAAAAATTCCGATGAGTGAAAGAAGGATCAGCATGGCAATAACAACTTTTTTCCATCTTATTTTTTCATACACAAAAGAGATGATTCCAAAAATGGATCCCAAAGCCGAAAATATGGAAATGTCATTCAGGTAATCCCGCATTGAAAATTCAGAGAATGCCTGGATGCGTGCTTTGGAAGAATCATTAAAGCCCTCGGCGGAATAGGTTCGCAGGTAATTAAAAGGGCCTGAAATAAGGTACACTGAATTGGCAGCGCTGCAGATGAGAAATGCATTGATCGTTACTTCCAGCGCCTGCTTATCCCTGCAAAGCAGCGATACAGTGAATATACCCAATCCCATATTGATAAACCTGACGATATATTCATAATTCTGGTTCTGGTGGATACTTTCCATCAACACGCAAACAGCTGTAAACATGACGATGACCAGAAAAAACCTGCTCCTTGCAATTTTTAGCATGGCTTCTGCCCTCGTAAATGCAACATACACGGCAACGAAAACAAAAAGGAAAAATGTTGAGCTGGATCCTCCGAAATAAGGCAATAGGGGCTCAAAATATATCGCCGCAACAACGAGGAAGAGTAACACTTTATCAAACAGGGATGACTTATAAGCCGGGGCAATTTCCATCTTGCAGCAAATGTATAGGAATTGTTCTGTTTAGAAGGTACATCCGGTTGCAAAGAATGATTGTACTTTCGCGGCAACCATTTTTGCGTTAAATGTCAGCAGATAACCACCAGGGCTTACTTTATAATTTTTTTGTTCGAGGTAAAGACCTGCCGGAAAATTTTGAAAGCCGGCTGTTCAAGCTCATCACGCTACCAAACGGTACAACAAAAAATACTTCTCCGAATCGTCTCGATGACCTGAATGAATTCGTACACCCCTATTTATCAAACCTTTCCTCACCTCTTTTAAAAGATGTAGCAGTATCTTCTGGTATCAGCACACTTGAATGGATGAAACACCTGGAAGCAAATAATGTACAGGCGGTCATCACTGCAACCGACCTGTTTGTAAAAGCATTTCTGGTCATGAAGTCTTGCTCTGTTGCAATTCTTTGCGACAGGAACTATAATCCCGTATTGGTTGAGGCATGGAATTCATTTTTCAGGACTTCGTTTCCAAAAGGAAGTTTCCGCTACAGATGGGGTAAGCTGATTTCCAAAATAACGGAAGCTCTGTGGATGCACAAAATGACGGAAGAAAAACTTCAGCATAATGGCCGGATGATTCCGGTAGAATTGCTTACTTCCGGCTTACGCAGCTCAAAAGCAATTTCCTTTTCAGAAGAAGACATCCTTTTGCCGCCTCCCAAAAAAGAAATAGAAAAATATGATGCCATCAGGGCTGCCAATATCCTGAACAAAGTTTATTTTTCAGCAGCAGAAATGGAACAGATACTTTCCAACATGGCGTCGCAACTGAAACAGGGAGGGCTATTGATCGTTTGCAAAACCGATGATGAAGGAAGCAACCATGCAAGCTTGTTTACCCTCGAAGGAAACCGGTTTTTACTTTTGAAAAATATGAACGGTGGTTCAGAAATCGAAGACCACGTACTTCAATTTTCTTTTAATAAATGATAGGTTATATTTCGCCAAAAAGCAAAAAAAAACTGACCGAGGAACAGGGTTGCCTGGTTTCAGACAGCGGTGAATCTTTTCCGGTGACAGGCGGTATCCCGAGGTTTGTACATGCTGACAATTACGCCTCTGCTTTCGGCATGCAATGGAATACTTTTTCAAAAACACAACTTGACAGTCAAAGCGGGCTTTCCATTTCAAAGCAACGCCTCGAACGTGCCATCGGCGCAACACTCGAATCATTAAAAAATAAAAATGTACTCGAAGCCGGTTGCGGAGCCGGCCGTTTTACAGAGTTGCTTGTTGCCTCCGGTGCAAATACACATTCATTCGACCTGAGTGCTGCTGTGGATGCAAATAGGGAAAACGTCGGTCAGCACGATAATTACCGCATTGCACAAGCCGGCATCTACGACATACCATATCCGGATAACGCTTTTGACATGGTCATTTGCCTTGGGGTGGTTCAGCATACTCCTTCTCCCGAAAAAACAATTGAACATCTTTGGAAAAAAGTGAAGCCGGGTGGTGCTCTCGTATTTGATCATTACCGGCTGAACTTCTCTTATTTTTTCAAGCTGAAACCTATGTGGAGATTTTTCCTGAAGCGGATGGATCCCGGAAAAGCCCTCGGAATAGTGAAGCACCTGCACCGGCTCTTTTTCCCCTTTCATTGGAAGCTGAGAAATCACACGATGTCCAGGAAATTGCTTTACCGTATTTCTCCCCTGACCGATCACCTTGATGATTTTCCTGAACTGGAATTCAAAACACAGTCTGAATGGAGTTTACTCGACAGTTACGATTCACTTACAGACTTTTACAAACACCTGCGAACTGAAAAGCAGCTCAGGAAAATCCTGGAATCACTTCAAGCAAAAAATATCCTTATCAATCGAGGAGGAACAGGCACAGAAGCCAGAGCGGAAAAATCACCAGCCTAGAAAACGGAAGCTTTGATTCCAAGTTTTTTTCTAACCAGTACATACAGAAATGAGTTGAGTATGATGGTACTTACTGCAGAAGCGGTGGCAGCTCCAATGACGCCAAACCTTGGAACCAGAATAATGTTCAGTGAAATATCGGCGAAAGCAGCCACAAGGTAAACACGCAAGAAAATATTCTGGTTTCCAGTCATCGTCAACAATGCCCCTACCATACCTGTAAATACATTGATGAGCTGGCCTGCGATAAGAATGATGAGCGGAATATAAGAAGATTGAAACTCCTTGCCGAAAATCATGAGCAGGTATTTTCCAAAAAAGATCAGTAAAATGGCCAGTGGAACGGTGATGAGTACGGTTAACCTGGCCGCATGTGAAATATAATCCTGGAGTTCCTTCCTGTCATTTTTCAAAAACATGGAAGAGATGCGGGGCGTATAGACGTATTCCACAATGCTCAGGCCGAAAGGTATCAGGGCTGATATTTTCACCGCTGTTGAATAGATTCCCGCCTCCCTCGGTCCAAAATAATGACTGACAAAAAGAATATCTGCCTGCTTGATGATGAGGGCCAGGATATTCATTGCCAAGAAAGTGATAGTGGTACCTAACCACAACCTTGCCTCAAATTTTGGTTCCTCCGGGTGGTATTTCGGCCGCAGGTTTTTTTTTATCTTCCGGATCATAAACATGGCAACCAGGAAAGTAACGAGCAGGTTCATCAGCACAGCACCATCCACCTGCATTTTAAATTCATTCGTATTATAGTAAATGATAGATGCAATGGAAATACCCAATGGCAGAATTACATACACTGATGCCAGTGACAATTTAATCTGGTGAATTGACCGGAAGATGGCGCTTGACTGGTAGATAACGGCAAGTAAAGGGATCACAAACATGGCCCATAAGAATGCCTCCGAGTATGTTCGGGGATAGCGGTCGTGAAGGTTTGGGGACTGCTGCTTGTTCCACAAAAAAACAAACCACGCAACCATGCAAATTACAGAAGCAAAGGCAATGATCCGGAAACTGAACCTGAGAAAGCCCCTTGCTTTCGCCCATTCCTGTTTTCCGAAGTGCATGGAAAAAAAACGAAGCGCACTATGGTCAAATCCGAATATTGAAAATGTCACCAGGAAATTAATCCAGGTCATGATCACGGTATAGTAACCATACTGAGATACGCCCATGAGCCGGGCCATCAAAACCTGGTTGCCATAGAGCAGCGCCATTCCAAAAAGACGAAGGATAAAAGTTTGCGAAGTAAGCTTTACAAAAATTTTTTTCTCCTCGTCACCGATAATGCCGGATAAAAATCTTCGCATGTATGTTAGGAAATGGGGTGCGGAATTTTATTTGATAACACCGCAAAAATCCATGACCACCTTCTCTTTTTCAACGGAAAGTTTTTTAAATTCTTTATGCGCCACTAAAAAAACAATGATATCTGCCTCAAGTGCCGCCTTTGTGCTATCGGTTATTCTCAGATCCCTGTGCTGCGACACATTGGGTTCCACGGCTAGCACTTTATACTTCATCTTTTCCAGGTCGTGTACAATTTCAAGTGCCGGAGATTCACGCAAATCATCAATGTCTGGCTTATAGGCCAGTCCCATGCAGGCAATCACCGCCGAACGTTTATTTTTCTTTTTGAAATCATCCGCCGCATTCACTATTTTCTCAATGACCCACTCACGCTTGTAATTATTGGTCAGCCGGGCTTGTTTGATAATTTTCGCCTCGTCTTTAAAATCAGCAACGATGAACCATGGATCCACTGCAATGCAGTGACCTCCAACGCCGGGTCCGGGTTTGAGAATTTTTACACGCGGGTGCTTGCTCGCAAGGTCAATCAGCTCATTTACATTGATGCCTGCTTTGTCGCAGATCATACTCAGCTCATTGGCAAAAGCAATGTTCACGTCACGGTAAGCATTCTCAGTGAGTTTGCACATCTCTGCAGTCCGTGCATTGGTGCGATGAAGTTCACCCTTAACAAATTTGGAATAAAAATTCACTGCAGCTTCCGTAGACTTTGCATCTACTCCGCCAATCACACGGTCGTTGTGCTGAAGTTCATAAATGACACTGCCGGGCAACACCCGTTCAGGGCAATAAGCAATAGATATTTTACCTTTTAGTTCAGGTCGGAGTTTGAAAATCAGTTTAGCAAGTTTTTCCGTGGTACCCACAGGGCTCGTTGATTCGAGAATGAAAAGATTTCCCTCCCGAAGGAAAGGAATAACCATTTTTGCGGCCTTTTCTACATAGGTAATATCAGGCTGGTGATCACCCTTGAATGGAGTTGGCACTGCTATCAGGAATACATCTGCCTTCTTGGGTTGTAACGCAGCCAACAAAAATCCCTGCTGTACATCATAATGAACCAACCCGTCGAGGTCGGGCTCAACAATATGGATTTTTCCTTTATTGATGGTGTCAACAACGTTCTTATTTACATCCACACCATGTACGTGGATTTTCTTACTTGCTATGAGGGCAGCTGTCGGAAGACCAATATACCCCAATCCCATTATTACAACTTGCATCGCTATAAATTACGCAAAAATAAATAGTTTGTTACGAATTCCCTGTTCCCTCAGGCGTTCCAGTTGATGAAGAGGAATTTGCATCAGGTGTGCGAAAGTATAAAAGTTATTGTGACATCATCCGCACTTTTTCAGAAAACAATGATCACAGTTATCAATGTATCAGTTTGAACCACGCTGAAATAAATGGATTCCGGACAAGAGCAGCTTCATAAAGCACTCTTTATACCGGCTAATTTAAATACGTGTAAGGTTCGCTTACCGGTCAAAAATTTGTTTTGGTGGATATATACTTCCTGAATTTTTTTATATCGTTGAAATTGCGTGATAAACCTCGCTTCCGGAAAAAGGATACCCTAAAATTCAAAATATTTTCTCATGGTCAATTTATAATTACCTTGGCACCCCAATTTAAGTTCAGGGGTGCAGGTAACCGTACAACACTGTTCTCCGTATGAAATGCTTATTATTAATTAACAACCAGTAACTATTAAATTCTATTACAATGAAAAAAGGTACAGTAAAGTTCTTCAACCAGCAAAAAGGCTTTGGATTTATTAAAGAAGATGGAACAGGAGCAGAAATCTTCGTTCACTCAACCGGCTTGCAGGATACCGTTCGCGAAAATGACGCAGTGGTGTATGAAGTAACTGAAGGTAAAAAAGGACCCAACGCAGTTAATGTAAAATTAGCATAGGAATTCCCCATTAAACACACCGGATGGCTGTTCTGAAAAAGGGCAGCCATTTTTTTAATACCTGAGCTTCACTACTAAATGCACAAATACAAGCTATGATCCCGATAGCTATAGGGATCACGAATTAACACTAACTAAAAGTTTGACGAAATTCATTTACAATGAATTAGATAGAGGGTAGCTTTAGCCTCTGCCCTCATCATGAAAACACTTTCCTAATGTTGCTTCACAAAACATTCGTGCGAATTAGTGGAATTCGTGGCTGGCTTTTCAGCTAATCCAACTCCCGAATACAGATTTGTGCTTACCTGAATAAACCGTAAACTTGTTGCCCGATGATTATCAAAGGAAATAAGAAACTCATTAATGCATGGGCGATGTACGACTGGGCCAACAGCGCCTATTCACTTACCATTACCTCTGCTATTTTTCCAATCTACTTCACGGCAGTAACAACGATCAATGGGTCAAAAGATGTGCAATTTCTTGGGCGCACTTACAATGCAGACTCCCTGCAGACCTATGCCATTTCACTTGCATTCCTGGTAATTGCCGGCATCAACCCACTCCTCTCTTCCATTGCTGATTACAGCGGCAACAAGAAAAAGTTCATGTACTTCTTCAGCACCCTGGGTGCCCTCTCTTGTGCTTCACTTTATTTTTTCAAAGGACCGGAAACCATTGCCATCGGCGTGTTCGGTTCTGTATTTGCAGCCATCGGCTATGCAGGAAGCATCGTTTTTTACAATGCATTCCTTCCTGAAATTGCCGTGCCGGCAGACCAGGACAAAGTGAGCGCGAAAGGATTTGCACTGGGTTATACAGGAAGTTCACTCTTGCTCATCTTCAACCTCGTGATGATACAGTGTCCCCAATTCTTTTTTGATGTCACGGGAAAAATGAATGAACTGCTTGCCTCTACTCCTTACCTCACAAATGACGAAGCAATGCAACAGGCAAAAAGTTTTTTCAGCGGACCTGCATCACGCATTTCATTTCTGATGGTTGGGATATGGTGGTTTGTATTTGCACAATACAGCTTCAATATTCTTCCCAACAATGTATTCAATCTGAAACCCGCCGGCAGGTATATTTTCAACGGATACCTCGAATTAAAAAAAGTCTGGTTTGAGCTGCGGCATAATTCAACCCTGAAAAGATTTCTGCTTGCCTTCTTCTTTTACAACATGGGAACACAAACGGTGATGTATGTTGCCACACTATTTGGTAACAGCGAACTACATCTTGAGACATCAGTCCTGATTGCCGTTGTTCTTATCATTCAGTTTGTTGCCATCGCCGGAGCCTACCTGTTCGCGGCGCTTTCGAAAAGATACGGGAATATCAAAGCACTCACCATCGCCATTGTAATATGGATCCTGGTGGCAGTAGGTGCCTACTTCGACGACAGGCGCTTCGGCATTGACGAACAAAACATGTTTATTGCGATTGCTGTCGTGGTAGGATTGGTGATGGGTGGTATTCAGGCATTGTCACGGTCCACTTATTCTAAACTTTTACCCGAAACAATCGACCATGCCTCATACTTCAGTTTTTATGATGTGTGTGATAAGATGGGAACGGTGCTTGGTACTTTAGCCTTTGGACTCATCAATGAGTTTACCGGAAGTATGAGAAATTCTATTTTGGTGTTGGGGAGTTTTTTTCTGATTGGGATCTTTTCGCTGTTGAGGGTTCAACAACCGAAAATTGACTCTAATTGACAAAAAATTGTCACGCAAAGGCGCAAAGCTCGCGGAGAAAAACAGCCTATCAACATTACTTTGCGAGCTTTGCGTGAAATAAAATTAGCAAATAGCTACATTCGCGACCTGAACATTCAAAAATAAATGGGATCCTCATGCACAGGACTTAATTTATTATTGAAGTACATTCCCACATGCATATTTGCATATTTGCAAATTCAAAATTAGTAACAATGATTGTCGACATATTCATCCCCTGCTTCGTTGACCAGATGTTTCCTGACGCTGCCATGAACATGGTGAAGGTGCTGGAAAAGCTGAACGTGGGTGTAAATTACAATACGGAACAAACGTGTTGCGGACAACCGGCTTTTAATGCAGGTTACAGGGACCAGTGCAGGGAGGTAGGAGAAAAATTCATCAAAGACTTTCCGAATGACAGACCGATCGTTGCGCCATCCGCTTCATGCGTGGGCATGGTGAAAAATTATTACGGTGAAATGTTTCACAATTCATCACTACACAACCAGTACAAAACCATCCAGAAAAATATTTATGAGTTCAGCGATTTTCTGGTAAATGTTTTACATGTTACAGATGTTGGTGCAAAGTTTGAAGGAGTGGCTACCTACCATGATGCATGCAGCGCTTTGCGTGAGTTGAATATCAAACAGGCACCACGTACACTTTTAAGCAATGTGCGCGGACTGGAACTCCGCGAAATGAATGACTCAGAAACCTGCTGCGGTTTTGGCGGAACTTTTTCAGTGAAATATGAATCCATTGCAGTGGGGATGGTTGAGCAGAAAATCATCAACGTGGAAGCCACGAAAGCTTCAACAATCATCAGCACCGACCTCTCCTGCCTGATGCACATGGACGGCTACCTGAAAAAGCAGGGAAAAAATATCAGGGTGATGCATATTGCAGATGTGCTGGCGAGCGGGTGGTGAACAAAGCATCCCCATCAGCGTAGTCACTGCGAGGAACGAGGCAGTCTCCCTAAATGTACTCCGAACCTTTAGCCGTCGACCCTCTGCATCATGTCATGCCATCCCCCGCTGGGAGCATGTTGCTACGACCTATTCCAATTTTATATCTGTAAGGTAGCATAAAATACTTCGCGCTGCCAGGTGTTGCACGTTATCGCTTCCTACGCGCGGCTCACATGAGACCTTACTTCAAAGATGAATATTTATTGTTAAAGGCATTTCCTGCTGGCAGGTCTTCGCGCGGAAGCAAGTGTGCTGTGAAACCTGACAGAGACTACAAATCTACAAATAATATCTGCTGTGAAGAAAACCTAATAATGTTAAATGATGATGTGTTACTGTTTAGTGTCCTCAGTAATAAATAAAATGCAGCTGAGGAATATTGATAATCTTCGGCTTTTTCAACAAGACCTTTTCTATCCGGATTAACAGGTGCACATGCGCCTGCCCATGGTAGCGTAATTTTGAAAAAGCAAATATCCCACATACTACTTAATGATCACAACGATAACATAAGAATTATTTAATAAAATGTTTCCTGTCGGGTCTTTCCCCACACAGGCTTCGTCCGACCCTACAGCAGTAAAGGTTAGTGTTGAAGTACCCGAACAGGTGAGCGTTCCGTTGTTAATAGTTCCACCGTTGAAAGACGCAGTGGCAGAAATTGTAAGGGTGTATCCATTACAATCCAGTTTGCCTGAAGTCCTGGTGATTTTTTCACCGTCACATTTCCCGCAAGCAAGACATTGTTGCTTCCTGTTAAAATTATTACAGCATCATTTGTGGAGGGCGTATCTGAAATATTTCCAGACCAGTTATTTGCAGTGGACCAATCGGTGTTGGTGGTGCCGGCTCTGGTGAAGTTGCCGGCGAAAGAAGTATTGCTTGCGAAAAGAAGTAATAGCATCAATAGGAATTTGGTCTACACATGTTTTCCGATTCTTATTGATTGAGGCTTTGAAAGTATAAGGAGTTTTCATTGGGTAAACTGATTTTGTGGTGAGTAGCTAACGATTAAAAACAACTGCATCAGTGATGGAATTGTCATCACGCTCTAAGATTACTTCACTGAAGTAAAAAGTGAGACCATGTAGCTGCCAATGCCAAGATTCACGGTGAAATCAGTTCGGTTATAGGAATAATTCCCAATATTTGCTGAAACATCAAAGGCAAATGTTTTACCAGGCTTGCTTCAATTGCATCTCATTCGTATATTCGTAAAAATTACCTGCCCGAATGAACTTAGTCAGGCGGGGTACTTAATATTCTATGCAGGATAATGCTGTTAGCTCATACAATACTGATGAGGAAAAAAAACAAATCCTCAACCGCTACCGTGCACTCTTGCGTGCATGCCGACCCGGAATTACGAAGCATGGAAAAAAAGAGATCCGTCTTGCATTTAACATGTCGCTCGAAGCACACAAGGACATGCGACGAAAAAGCGGACTACCATATATCATGCACCCGCTGGCAGTTGCACAAATTGTCGCAGAAGAGATTGGACTCGGTACTATCGCCATCATCGCAGCGCTTTTACATGATACCGTAGAGGACACGCACCTCACGCTGAATGATATTGAAAAGAACTTCGGGAAAAAAGTCGGCAGTATTGTAGATGGCCTCACAAAAATTTCCGGTGTATTCGAACAGGGCACCTCACTTCAGGCAGAAAATTTCAGAAAAGTTTTGCTCACATTGAGCGACGACATTCGTGTGATCCTCATCAAGCTTGCTGATCGTCTGCACAACATGCGCACACTTGACCACATGGCGCGTGAAAAGCAATTAAAAATTGCAAGTGAAACTGCTTACCTCTATGCCCCGCTTGCACACCGGCTGGGATTGTATGCCATCAAGGTTGAACTGGATGACCTTGCAATGAAATACACTGATCCAGAAATTTATGAAAGCATCAATACCAAACTTCAGGAAACAAAACGCGAGCGGCAACGGTTTATCAGTGAGTTCAGTGATCCAATCAAAGAAGAAATAGAACGCCAGGGACTGAAATGTGAGATCAAAGGCCGGCCGAAGTCTGTCCATTCCATCTGGATGAAGATGAAAAAGCAAGGCGTTGAGTTCAATGAGATCTACGACATCTTTGCGATCAGGATCATCATCGATGTGAATGAAGAAGATGAAAAAGCATTGTGCTGGCGGGTATATTCAATCGTTACCGATTTTTATCATCCCAATCCGGACAGGTTGCGCGACTGGATCTCTACACCAAAAAGTACCGGCTATGAATCGCTGCATACAACAGTAATGGGTCCGGGAGGCCGATGGGTCGAAGTACAAATCCGTTCCAGGCGCATGGATGAAATTGCAGAGAAAGGATATGCTGCACACTGGAAATACAAAGAGAGCGCCGCTGAAAGTGCGGTGGATGAATGGATCAGTAAGATCCGGGAGTTGCTGGAAAATCCCGAAAGCAATGCCATTGATTTCATTGACGACTTCAAGCTGAATCTTTTCAGTGATGAAATGTTTGTGTTCACGCCAAATGGAGAATTGAAATCATTGCCGGGCGGAAGTACAGCACTCGACTTTGCTTTTGAAATTCACACAGCTCTTGGCAGCAAATGCATCGGTGCGAAGGTGAATCACAAACTCGTTCCTCTCAGTCATAAGCTCCGCAGCGGTGACCAGGTCGAAATTCTCACTTCAAGCAAACAAACGCCAAAAGAAGACTGGTTGAACTTTGTTGTTACAGCAAAAGCAAAATCGAAGATCAAAAATGCGCTCAAAGAAGAAAAGAAAAGCGTGTCTGAAGACGGAAAAGAAATCCTTCAAAGAAAATTAAAGCACCTGAAAATTAATTTCAACAACGAGAACATCAACGAGCTCCTCGCCTTTTATAAGATCCCAAGCACACTTGAATTGTATTACCGCATTGCGAAAGGCATACTTGATATTTACGACTTAAAAGATTTTGCCGAGGAAAAAGGCCAGATCAAAGCCAAAGCCCCACGTCCACTGGAACAGCAATCGCTGGAACACATGGTGCGCAGCATTCGCGGCAACAGCGACATGCTTGTGATCGGTGAAAACCTCGACCGCATTGATTACAAACTTTCTACCTGCTGCAATCCAATTCCCGGCGATGACGTTTTCGGTTTTGTAACCGTCGGCGAAGGAATAAAAATCCACCGTGTAAGCTGCCCGAATGCCATTCAGCTCATGAGCAACTATGCCTACCGCATTGTTAAAGCAAAATGGACGAACCAGCAGCAGATCGCGTTCCTTGCAGGCATCCGCATGACAGGAATAGATGAAGTAGGCATCGTCAATAAAATCTCCAAGGTCATAAGCAGTGAACTGAAAGTAAACATGCGCAGCATCTCCATCGACAGCAACGACGGTATTTTTGACGGCACCATCATGCTTTTTGTACATGACACGGAACACCTAACCAAGCTGATGAAGAAGTTGAAGGAGATACATGGGATATTGACGGTGAGCCGGGTAGACGCTGGGTAGGAAGAAGAACAGCCGGCCCCCTGGCCCCCGAAGGGGGAAAAGCAGCCGAAGAAAGCAGCCGTCAATAAGTCATTAGGTCATTG
>CAYHHK010000003.1:0-33401 GCA_964356415.1 uncultured Flavobacteriales bacterium | reverse complement strand
AGCAGCCGTCAATAAGTCATTAGGTCATTGGTCATTGAAACAGCCTGGAACAGCCGTCAGTGGGTCATTGAGTCATTCACCTATCGTGTAGTCATTGCAAGTCACGAAGTTAGAAGCAAGACCCCGATCGAAGTAGTCATTGCAAGGCACGAAGTTATAAGCAAGGCCCTATTGAAGTAGTCGTTGCGAGGCACGAAGCAATCCCCCTCAAATTAGTTGTGTATGGATTTTGAAGCGGACAATCTCGTCCATCAATGATGTACCATCCCTCTATCCGCCCTTTGGGCTTCTATCCGGGGCTATTTTAGAAAATTTATCTACTCATAAAATGAGAAGGCATGTGCAATATAATGAGATTCGTTCAATGCATTAACCGGCAAACAAATGCAATTCAACAACACTAATTACTCAATACACAAGCCAAGCAAATGATGCTATCCTGACTGCCGATAGCACCCTCGGTCAAACAAATAAGTCTCTCAACAGGCAGCCTTACCCACCTTCAACAAATATTTCTTGTTTATCTCTTGGTAGCGAAAATGATTTAGATATCCAGAGCAATATTTCATTGTTTCCAAATCCGGCAACAGAAAAAATAGCAATCTCTTATTCCGTTCAAATACAGGCAATCAGAATCTATAATTCACTCGGTGTATTACTAATTAAAATAAAATATGAAAGTGAAATAAACATCAGTAACCTTTCACCAGGTATTTATTTTATCAGTATTCAAACCAAAGAAAGAGAACTCTTCAGAAAATTGATAAAAGAATAGTTCAAAGTTAGCGGCTTGCTTCAGTCGTTCCTCCCTTATAATGACTACATTAAAAGGGCGTTTCATTCTATATAGAATTCCCCATTTGTAAATTCGTTTTTGATTCGTACTTCGCTGAGATCACCCTTTCGCTATCTTTTCCACTGCCGAAACAAAATAATCAAGGTCACTCAACGACGTGTACACATGCGGAGTTACCCTCACGCCTTTGAATTCATCATGTACAATGGGCGTTGTGTAAATTTTGTAATCGCTGAAAAGCTTGTCAATGATCTGTCCGGGCTCCATGCCATCAATGCAAAAGTTGCCAATGGCACAGGAATATTCGCGCTTCAAAGAAGTGTTGAGGCCTACTTTCGGAAATTTAGAAACCTTTTCAGCCCAGTAGTTTTTCAGGTAACGCAGGCGCTCTTCTTTTCTTTTTATGCCAATGCCGCGGTGAAAGTTTATTGATACGCCAATACTTGCTTCAATCGGAAATGAACGCGTACCCAGGTTTTCAAACTTCCTGATGTCTTCGCTCTGCGGCTCCGGATGGGCGAGAAGCGGCCAGATATTTTTAATCTTTTCTTTTTTCATCCACAGCATTCCTGTCCCAAAAGGCGCACACAGCCACTTGTGCAGGCTCGTCCCGAAATAATCACAATGAAGATCGGGAATCTTAAAATCAAGGTGTGCGAATGAATGTGCGCCGTCACAGATGACTTCAATGTTTTTTTCATGGGCCATGTCGGCCACCTCCCGCACCGGCATAATTTGTCCGGAGAGGTTGATGACATGACACATCAGTATCACTTTTGTATTCGGCGTGATTGCATTTCTGAATCGCTCAACAATAATAGATGGATCCTCGCATGGAACGGGAACTGAGATCTTCACTACTTTTATTTTATCCCGCAATTCACGCTGGTGCAAAGCGCTCATCATGTTGGGATAATCCTGATTTGTAGTAAGCACTTCATCTCCTTCCTTCATGTCCATACCGAAAATAACTGTTTCCAATGCTTCAGAAGAATTTCTGTTGATGGCAACCTCTTCAGCACTTACGCCGCCAAGTTCAGCCAACTGCTTGCGCACATTCTCCCGTTCCATTCCTATCGTTTGCCACATGTAATAAGCAGGTCCCTGGTTGGCAAGGCGAGTATATCGGTCCAATGCATCTTGCGTGACAACTGGCTGCGGGCTTACTCCGCCATTGTTCAGGTTTATGATATTTGAAGATACGGTATAGGATTGCCTCACGGTAAACCAGAAATCCTCATCCTGTGCAGCATCCAGAGGAGACAGGTGTTCTATCTTTTTTACAGCTGCTTCAACTTTTTCTGCCTGGAAAATATCAAGTAACGGAAGTACCGCTGCAGCCGCAGCTATCGTTCCTGCCTTTTGAAAGAATGATCGTCTGTCTGACATGTGTAGGGTGTTTTATAAAACGAAGATACAATTATTATGAAGGAAGTGATGAGAGAGGAAACAGCCGTCAATGGGTCATTGGTAAGAACAGCCGTCATTAGGTCATTAAGTCAATAAGTATATACCAAATGAATAGTGAACACAAATTTGACCAATTGTCTATTGTTTACTCGCTACTGCTTACTGCCTACTTCCTTCTTTCTCTTTCCTGAATCTTTCCGTCCACTTCGGTATATAATGCACTGCCAGTGTAATCAACCCTAAAACAAAAAAGATTACTGCATATGGTCTGGTTGAATCATTGTAAAAGAATTCTCCCACCATCCACACACTATTTGCGCAGAGCCAGAATACAACAGCGAGATTATGAATGAACTCTTCTTTGACCTTTCGGGTTCTCACTGTCAGAAAAACCGCAACTGAAATAGTTGGCATGATCATACTTACTCCAAGCAACTCATAACCCTGTACCCAGCAGGTATCTTTGATCAGCCATAATAATATGTGCAGGTTTTCGGTGGCGCGGATGCGGGGGGTGGTCATTGGGTTTATTTTAGTTAGCGAATATATGAAGGTGATGGATACTTCGTTTATATGTTGAATATGTTTATTATGTTGATTGGTTAATAGAGAGATAAGTTTATTGGTTTATTGGGTTATAAAGCTTATTCGGATTATGCCATTTCCATGAACCGGCAATTAAACCAATCAATGTTTGGCAATTCAAACTACCTTTGTATCACAATGAAATGACCCCGCCTCGCCTAAGGCGAGACGAGGAATTCTTTAAATTAAATTCAATTGATGAGACACCTTCTTCCATTTTGCATTCTCAATTTGGCTTTTTCAACTTCTTTCGCGCAAACAGATTCCAACCTTGTTCATGTCAATGGACGGGTTTATGATCCTGCCACACCCAAACCCGATCTCAATAATTTTATGATCGTTGATATGGAAACCCAGCACGGGTTTTATGGTAAGGCAGATGGCTCTTTCAGCATAGACATAAACAAAAATGACACGCTCGTAATTGCTGTAATAGGATATGATTTTGTAAAATATTGCTTCAGGGATTCTATTCCAAAAGAACGATACGATCTCCTTGTCAGGTTAAAAAGAAAAGAAATTCAGCTTCCGGAAGTCCGCGTCATTGCTCCGCGTGATCTTGAAGCCATCGAGCATGATATTCAGAAACTTGGATACAACAAACGTGATTATGAGATCAGCGGGATAAATGCACTTGAAAGTCCGATCACTTTTTTATATGAAGAATTCAGCCGATTCGAACGGCTACGCAGACATAATGCACAAATTGTAAATAATGAAAAACGACGAAACCTGCTGAAAGAACTGCTCTCCAGGTATGTTGCTGATGACATTATTAGCCTGAGCAATGACGAATTCGAACATTTCATTGACTTCTGTGATGTCAGCGAGGCATTCATGAAAAACTCTTCCCAATATGACTTCATGGTTTATATCAAACGCAAGTTCGAAATGTTTGAGGCTATGAATGATTATTACAGACCGAATAGGAAGTACAGGTAATTGGTTGAGTGGTTGTTTTGTTGAGAAGTTGATTGGATACAAGCCAAAAACAACAAACGAGAGGTTAATTCTTTCCCTATTCAACCTATCAACTTAATTAACCAATCAACTATCTTTGCAATATGAAAACGATTTATTACACATCATTCGCGTTGCTGTTTGCTTTGGCGATCATAACCACTGGTTGCAAAAAAGAAAAGGAAGAAGATTATGATACACAGTCTTCTCAAGACAATGCACAATCAGAAAACATCTTCAATGAGATCAATGAAATTGCTGATCAGGCAGTAGAAGATGGTGAGTTGAGCACGCACCGTTTTGGGTCCGGAGAATCCGGCTTACTAACTTCCTGTGCAATGATCACTGTAACGATTGATACAACTGACGGATCAGGCACAGCAATTATTGACTTTGGATCGCAATTCTGTCAGGGAAATGATGCCAAGTACAGAAAAGGACAGATCAATGTCAGTTTCACCGGTGCCTATAGAAATGCCGGAACAGTGATCACAATGAATGCAGTAAATTATTTTGTTGGATATGATTCGTCATACGCTACTAAAGTAAACGGACAACGCACCGTTACTAACAACGGACTAAACAATTCCGGAAACCCGAATTTTTCAATACAGGCCAATGCGACTCTGGTCAATTACCTGAATCAGCAAATGACATGGAACAGTACACGCAACAGGGAATGGATTGCCGGCGACAGCACGGCTTCATGGGTTGATGATGAATATCTCATTACAGGAAATGCATCAGGAAAAAGCTTTGCAGGAGTAAACTTCAGCGCCACAGTAACACAAGCACTGCACGTTAAGTTAAGTTGCCGCTGGATCACCGAAGGGAAATTTACCCTCACACCAGAAAATAAACCTGAACGTTATCTTGACTACGGCAACGGAACCTGCGATGGCGATGCCACTGTAACCATCGGGGACAAAACATACCAGGTTACTTTGAGATAGTATTGCCGGGCAAATTTTCTCAATGCAAACCATGTATATCCTAAAGGTCAGAGGTACAGCAAAAATTCCGGACTATATTCAGCTGAGGGGTGATGATTTCACACTTATTGCATATTTCCGTGTTGACCGCCCTGAGAAAGCACTTACCAAAGCAGGGTTGGCAGATAAGGCAGAACAAATTATAAAATCCATAGTTGAAATACCTTATGGAAAAATGCTCAAGCTGGAGTTGTAGTTGAATAGTTGAATAGTTGAATAGTTGATTTGTTGATTTGTTCGTTATAAAAAATTTCAATGTCAGAAGCAATTGTAAAACTTACCGGGTTAAATATTTATCAGTCGAAAAACCTGATTCTCACCGGCGTAAACCTGCAGATTGATAAAGGTGAGTTTGTTTATCTCATCGGTAAAACAGGCAGCGGAAAAAGTTCACTCCTGAAAATGATTTATGGAGACGTTGAACTGGTTGAAGGCGATGGACATGTTGCCGGCTTTTCACTGAACCACCTGAAGAAAAAACAAGTCCCATATCTCAGAAGAAGACTTGGTATCGTATTTCAGGACTTTCAGTTACTCACCGACCGTAGCATCAATGACAACCTTTTATTTGTGCTGAAGGCAACAGGATGGAACGACAAATCCAAAATGCTGGCACGGGTAAACGATGTACTGGAAAAAGTACACCTGACAACAAAAGGATTTAAAATGCCGCATGAACTAAGTGGCGGAGAACAGCAACGTGTTGTTATTGCCCGCGCATTGCTCAACGATCCTGAGTTGATTCTCGCTGATGAACCAACCGGAAACCTGGACCCTGAAACATCTGACAGCATCATGCGTCTCTTATTCGAGCTCAGCAATTCCGGCCGTGCCGTTTTAATGGCAACGCATAATTATTCTTTGATGGATAAGTTCCCTGCACGAACCATCAAATGCGAAAATGGAAAAATAACAGAGGAATTACAAACGGCCTGACAAAGCCATCCATTGCCTATTGTCCGAGCACCTTCAGGATCTTTTTTGCATTCTCTATATTGGAAAAATCCCTAAGCAAAACCTCTTCACGCTTCTTTCGCTCACGGTCAGTGAATTCTTTTTCGAATACTGATTTTACTTTCTCCTTCATAACTTCCGGAGAATTTGCCATGATACATAAATGTTCCAGCCCGGTATTTTCAACCATTGGCTTATTGACAATGCAAAAACGTCCGGCAAAAAGCGCCGAGAGCAGCTTCAGTTTGATCCCTGTCGACTGAAACGTTGGCAGGATGTTGCAATGGGCATCAGCAATAAACTCCTGGATCTGTTCATGTGAAAGATCATTATATAAAGCAATATTGGCTTTTGTCCTTACAATTTTCTTTAACTCATCAGAAGGCTTGCTACCGGCAATGATGAGTTGCTGATCGAGATCATTAAAGACTTTGTTTACAAGATAAAGCGCAGCTTCGTTGTTCTCTCCCACTGCCAGGTTTCCGTGATAAAAAGCATAATCCCCCTTACCTGCTCTGCATGTCACCGTTTCATGTGGATGAAAAGCAGTGACGTAATGGACGTGATCATACTTCAATGAAAAATATTTTGTGTCATTTGGTGAAATCGCAAAAATTCCTGATGCATTTTTCAGCACTGGTTCATACTTAAGCAATTTACCGGCTTCATTGTAAAAATAGTAACGTTTGAAAATATTTCCTTCAACCTTTGCGAGGTTATCATAATAATCGTGTTCCACATTATGGGAACGCACATACATTTTCCTTTTACCAAAATCAGGATCGCCAAGCAGGCGGGTTGAATGCAGGCCTTCCATCAAAATAGGAAAATTATTTTTTAGAAGATTTTTTTTTAACTCATCTGATTCCCTGCTCAAGACGATATACGGAAACGTATTAAAAAGCTGACTTTTTGAAGTTCTCCGGGAATAATAATGGATCGATGCACAGACATTTTTTAATTCATCGGCACCCTTGCGGCCATATTCGAAACAATGCAGGTGTACTTTTACTCCAAGCGCATGCAACGCTTTGACTTTATAGTAGACATCAATTACGCCTCCATAGTTAGGAGGATAAGGAACATCAAAGGCAATAAGGTTTATATTCTTTTCAGAGGACGTCACGGAAAATCTGCAGCAACTTTTGTTCTTCCTTTTCCCAGCATAGTTCTGCGGCTGCAAGTTTCAGATTTTCCTTCCACGTGTCAAATCTTTTTTCATCGGAAAGCATTTCTTTAATCTGTTCTGCCAAATAAACAGGATTATGGCTTTCTGCAATCATTCCGACTTTGTATCCATCCACTATCTTTCTCAATTCCAAAAGGTTAGATGACAAAACCGGAAGTCCGGCATGGATATAATCAAAGATCTTATTAGGCAGGGAATAACGATAGTTGATATTGGTGTCTTTATCGAGCGACAATCCTATGTCTGCAACAGCTGTATAGGACTGCAATTCATGAAATGGAAGCCTTGCTATAAAGCGAACTTTTTCTACCACCTTAAACTGAACAGCCATTTCCTTCAGTCTGTTCATCACATCTCCACCGCCTATGAAAAGCAAAAGGCAATTGTCAAGGTATTGCATTGCCTGAACGGCCTCTTCGCCTCCTCTGTCAATGTTGATGCCGGCACCTTGGAACAGGAGAATTTTTTTATTGGCAGGAAGGTTCAATTCCGCTCTCGAACGAACCGCCAAAGGCTTTGTAGAAAAAGGTACATTCCTGATCACCCCAACTTCTTTCCTGTATTCGTCTCTGTAAAGCTTTGCGATAGAATCATTCACAGTCCAGACATGCGCAAGTTTGGGAAAAATCCACCGTTCAATGTTTTTCCATATTTTTTGAATTTTCGGTCTGCTGACCAATTCCGGGACTTCTGTAAAATACTCATGAGCATCATAATACAACTTAGCCCCTTTAAGCTTTGAAATCAGGTAATTAGGCAGAAGGGTATCAAGGTCATTTGAAACAAGTACATCCACCTTATTGAACAGTAAAAAGAAAAAAAGCCGAAGGTTATATGCAGCATAAAACAATGCTCCTTTCTCCCACCATAGCTTAAAACGGACTGTCTTGTAGGACCTAGAAATATCCTGACTTTCACTTTTCCTGCGTCCAACAAGTATTACTTCATGGCCCGTTCCGGAAAGCGTGGTCGCAGTGCGGTGTACCCGTTGATCGGTAACCAGGTCGCTCACAACAGAAATAATAATCCTCATAATCTATAATCAGGGGCAATTAACTCAAAATTACCTGTAATAACGCCCCTACAAATACTTTATTGTTCAGCGGTTATTGTCTATTTTTGTTAAAGAAAATAGGCAGTAAGGGATGTGACAAAAATCATACTTACCCATATTGCATTACCTTATTATTGGCAGAGATCATGAGTACAAAAGACCTGACAGAAGAAGAACTTGAAAAGAGATTTCACGACCGCATTGAGCGTGGAGAAATAATCGAACCAAAGGACTGGATGCCGGATCGCTACCGCAAACAGTTGATTCGGATGATGAGCCAGCATGCACACAGCGAAGTGGTTGGTATGTTGCCGGAAGGTAACTGGATTACAAGGGCACCAAGCTTGAGAAGGAAAGCTGTCTTGCTTGCCAAAGTGCAGGATGAAGGAGGCCATGGTCTGTATATTTATTGCGGAACTGAAACACTTGGTATTTCCAGAGAAGAAATGCTGGACGGATTCCTTACGGGTAAAGCAAAATATTCTTCCATATTCAATTATCCAACCCTTAACTGGGCTGACATGGGAGCTATTGGATGGCTGGTTGATGGCGCTGCCATTGTCAATCAGACCGTTCTTGCAAAATGTTCCTACGGACCTTACTCACGTGCAATGGTGCGCATCTGTAAAGAAGAAAATTTTCATCATAAGCAGGGGTATGAAATTCTTGCAACCATGATGAAAGGTACTAAAGCTCAAAAGCAAATGGCGCAGGATGCAGTCAACCGTTTCTGGTGGCCTTCATTGATGATGTTTGGGCCGAGCGATAAAAATTCACCGAACAGCGGCGACTTGTTGAAATGGAAAGTTAAGTTGTTTTCAAATGATGAATTACGACAGCGCTTTATTGACCGCACTGTTCCTCAGGCGGAAAATATCGGCATCAAACTTCCTGATCCGAAGCTGACATGGAATGAAGCCAAAGGACATTATGATCATGGAGATATCAACTGGGAAGAATTTTACAATGTGATCAATGGTCGCGGCCCATGCAATAAACAGCGCATGAAACAAAGACGCGATGCACATGTAAATGGCGAATGGGTTAGGGCTGCAGTAATTGCGTATGAAGAAAAGAAAAAAACAGAAAAAGTTGCTGCCTGATCCTGGTTTGCACTTGACAAAAAAAATAATTTATGACAACAGATTCTCAATGGCCGCTGTGGGAGGTCTTCACCCAGAAAAAACAAGGAGCTCCGCATGAGCATGCCGGCAGCGTGCATGCAGCCGATAAAGAAATGGCTTTGCAGAATGCACGCGATGTTTATTCCAGAAGAAATGAGGCCATCAGTTTATGGGTAGTTCCAACTGATGCAATAACAGCAAGCACTCCTGAAGACATGGGCTCATTCTTTGATCCTGCCAATGACAAAGCTTACCGCCATCCGAACTTTTTTAAAACACCCGGAGCTAAATTTTAGTAGACAATAAACAGTAAACAATTTCGAAATTTCAAATAGACCTAATTGTCTATTGTCTTTTGCATACTGTTATTAAATAAATTCAATGAAAGAAGATCTAATTAAATACTGCCTCCGTCTCGCCGACACCTCCCTAATCCTTGGTCAGCGGCTTGGAGAATGGTGCGGACACGGGCCGATTCTTGAAGAAGATATTGCATTGACAAACATTTCGCTAGACTGTATCGGGCAAGCGAGGGGATTTTACACTTATGCTGCCGGGCTGGATGGAACAGGAAAAACAGAGGACGATTTTGCTTATTTGCGCGATGAACGCGAGTTTCAAAACCTACTCATTGTAGAACAGCCCAATGGCGATTTTGGCCAAACCATCATGCGCCAGCTTTTCGTGAGTGCATTTCAGTATTATTTATTTGATAAACTCACAAATTCAAAAGACAAAACAATTGCTGCGCTGGCAGAAAAATCCCTCAAAGAAGTTTCCTATCACCTGCGTCATTCTTCGGCATGGGTAATCCGCCTTGGTGACGGGACCGATGAAAGTAAAATGAGAATGGAAAAAGCAATTGATGAGCTCTGGATGTACACAGGAGACATGTTCGACATGGACCAAACGGACGCAATGCTCATCAAAGAATCATTAGCCCCTGACACAAAAATAATTAAGCCACTTTGGGAAAATAAAATAAGGGAAGTTTTTAATGAAGCTTCATTAACAGTCCCGGAAAATGTTTTCATGATGAGTGGAAGCCGGGAAGGAAAACACACAGAGAATCTGGGTTTTATACTGGCGGAAATGCAATCGCTGCACAGGGCACATCCGGGGGCGGAATGGTAACGGGAAGGCAGTAGGCAGTAGGCAGTAGGCAGTAGGCAGTAGGCAGTAGGCAGCCCGCCCGAACGACTGTTCATTCGGGCGAGTAGAAATCCCGAATTGTCGGGAGGAAAATAAAAATTAAAAAAAATCAGATTTTTCGATACTATGACTTTAGCTGCGTCTCACATCTCCCATCTCAAATCTCAGATCTCAGCTATTCCTGACCCGGAAGTTCCGGTGATTACGATTGCTGATTTGGGAATACTGAGAGAAGTAAAAGAAGAGAATGGGCGATTCATTATCACCATAACACCTACGTACAGCGGCTGTCCTGCCATGAAGGCGATAGAAAATGAGATAGCAGAGGTATTAAAGAAAAACTCCGTCAGCAACTTTGAGATAAAGTATACATTTTCTCCTGCTTGGACTACAGACTGGCTGAACGAAAATGCACGGGAAAAACTCAGAATTTATGGCATAGCACCTCCCGAAAAAACAACTTCTGATAAATCCGTTCTACTTGTACATGCAAAAACAAAATTATGTCCAAGATGTAATTCATCAAATACGGAAATGATCTCTGCATTCGGCTCAACAGCATGCAAAGCTTTATACAGATGCAAAAATTGTGGAGAACCATTTGATTATTTTAAATGTCATTAAAATGAATAATTCAATAATTTATAGCGTAGAAAATTCCGTTGCGAAAATCGTACTGAACCGTCCGGATAAATTCAACAGCTTTAACAGGGAAATGGCTTTGCAAATGCAAAAGGCGCTAAGTGATGCGGCCGCAGACAAAAGCGTACGGGCA
The DNA here is from genome assembly GCA_964356415.1 of uncultured Flavobacteriales bacterium. Taxonomy (GTDB): domain Bacteria; phylum Bacteroidota; class Bacteroidia; order AKYH767-A; family 2013-40CM-41-45; genus JAPLDB01. Next base: position 22,410 of record CAYHHK010000003.1, on the reverse strand, counting down.
GTTTACATCACAGGAGAGGGCAAGGCATTTTGCGCCGGACAGGATTTAAGTGAAGCCATTGACCCTTCTGGTCCCGGCATTAAAAAAATTGTTGAAGAACATTACAATCCGATCATAAGAAAAATCAGGGCTCTTGAAAAGCCCGTGGTTTGTGGTGTGAATGGCATCGCTGCGGGTGCCGGGGCAAATATTGCACTTTCCTGTGATGTGGTAATTGCAGCAGATTCATCATCATTTCTACAGGCATTTTCTAAAATCGGTCTGATCCCCGACAGCAGCGGAACTTACATCCTGCCGCGACTTATTGGCTTGAACCGTGCATCAGCTCTGATGATGCTGGGAGATAAAGTTCCGGCAGCCGAGGCTTTGCAAATGGGAATGATCTATAAGGTTGTTGCAGATAATAAACTGCAGGAGGATGGGATGGGCCTTGCTTCTACCCTTTCGAAAATGCCGACCAAAGGAATTGCCCTCACCAAAAAACTGCTCAACGAGTCTTTACACAACACACTTGAAAGGCAACTTGAAAGAGAATGTGAGTTGCAAGTTGAAGCCGCCACTAGCTACGACTACAGCGAAGGTGTGAAGGCTTTCCTTGAGAAACGGAAACCCGAATTTATAGGTGATTAGACTATGCTGCAAGTCGCCATCTCTATATTCACTGCATTCATCATTTCAATTATGATGATCCCTGCCATGATAAAGATCGCCCGGGAAAGAAACATATTTGATGAGCCCGGAGAACGCAAGCTGCATATGTCGAGGACACCGCTGCTTGGAGGCGTGGCAATATTTTCAGGAACAATTATTTCATTTTTGTTCTACAGTGCAAATTATTTTGAGTCGTCTCAACTATACGTACTCACATCACTGCTCATCTTGTTCATTGCCGGGTTTATTGATGACTTGCATCCACTTCGACCCGGCGTAAAATTATTTTTGCAGGTGATAGCAGCAGCCATTACTGTTTTATTTGCAGGCATAGCATGCAGCGGGCTTCATGGTCTTTTGGGAATACATACGCTCACAGGTATTTACCCTTCCCTCGTATCAATACTACTTATTCTGGTAATCGTAAATGCATTTAACTTCATTGATGGCATAGACGGGCTGGCCGGATCAATCGGAGTTGTTTCCGCAGGTTGCTTTGGATTCCTTTTTCTTTCCATAAACGACAGTCTCTTTGCATTTTTATCTTTCGCCTTATGCGGATCACTGCTGGCATTTTTGATCTACAATTTTTCTCCCGCAAAAATATTTATGGGTGATACAGGCACGCTCGTTACAGGTTTCATTCTCTCTCTGCTAACAATTCAACTAACAGAAGAAACAAGAACGGCAGCTTCCACACTTCAATGGCTGAATTACCAGTCGGCGCCGGTCATTGCCCTTGCCTTACTCATTATTCCGCTAATTGATTTTATACGCGTGACTTCAATACGCTTGATGAAGGGGCAATCTCCTATTCATGCTGATAACAATCACATTCACCATGTCCTTGTGGATTCAGGTATGAATCACAGGATGGCTACCTTGTTGCTGATTTTAGTAAACCTGCTGTTTCTTACTTCAGCCTTTCTGCTAAAGAGTATTGATCAATCTATTCTTTTCTTCGGATTGCTTGTTTCAGGCATTCTACTCAGTCAGTTACCGTATCTGCTGATCAGGAAAAAAATGAAGAAAACAGTCGCTTAACAACTGCAACACATTTCGCATTTTCCTGTATAACGAGGTTTATTTTGTAAGGAAAATATGACGAACAGGAAGAAACTACTTTTCATCTTTGGAACCCGGCCTGAAGCAATAAAGCTTGCGCCATTGGTTCTTGAATTCAGAAAACATGTACAATTTGATGTCAAGGTATGTGTTACAGCACAACACCGGCAAATGCTGGACCAGGTGCTTGCGTTTTTTGAGATCACCCCTGACTATGACCTGAACATCATGAAGCCGAACCAGACGCTTTTTGATGTCACTGCTGACGGGCTCAAGGCAATGGAGAAAGTGCTGAAAACTTTTGAACCTTCTTTGGTCTTTGTGCAGGGCGATACGACAACTTCATTCATTGGCGCACTTGGAGCATACTACTGCAAAATAAAAGTCGCACACATTGAAGCCGGTCTTCGCAGTGGAAATAAATACTCCCCATTCCCTGAAGAAGTGAACCGCATACTTGCAGGACACCTGAGTGATTATCATTTCACGCCTACTCCTCAAAGTGCTTCAAATCTGAAAAAAGAAAACATCACTGAAAATATATTCGGTGTAGGCAACACAGTAATAGATGCGTTGTTCCTCGGACTTGACTTGCTGAAGAAGCGTGGAGAGGAATCCTTTCATACATTTTTTAAAGAGATTGACTTCTCAAAAAAAATCGTACTGATTACCGGACATCGCAGGGAAAGTTTCGGCGAGCCCTTTGAAAATATATGTGGGGCGATTAAAACATGTGCAGAAAATTTTCCTGCAGTGGAATTTGTTTATCCTGTACACCTCAACCCGAACGTACAACAACCAGTAAACAGGATGTTGAGCGGATTAAAAAATGTTCACCTTATTGCACCACTTGGATATGAGCATTTCATCTGGTTAATGAACAAGAGCTATGTGGTACTCACTGATTCAGGCGGCTTACAGGAAGAAGCACCGGCACTTGGAAAACCTGTTCTTGTAATGCGCGATGTTACCGAGCGGCAGGAAGGTGTTGATTCCGGGACAGCAAAACTTGTTGGAACTGACAAACAACTGGTCATTGATGAGCTTTCGCTACTGCTTTCTGACACCCGGGCATATGAAAAAATGGCTAAAGCAATCAACCCATATGGCGACGGAACCTCTTGTAAAAAAATCGTTGACATCGTCGCACAACTCAAACTCTGATGGCAAGATTTCTCTATATTTTTTTTTTCAGACTTGCAGGATGGAAGATCGAAGGACTGATGCCTTCAGAAAAAAAGTACATCATCATCGTTGCACCCCATACCAGCAACTGGGATTTCATGCTCGGGCTTTGTGCAAGAAGCATTCTGCGTTTCGATGCCAAATTCCTTGGCAAAAAAGAACTCTTTCGTTTTCCGTTTGGTGGATTGTTCCGTTGGCTGGGAGGTGTTCCTGTTGACAGAAGCAAAAATGTAAACCTTGTTGATGCCGTAGCGAATCTTTTCAATATGCGGGAAAGTTTTATTGTGGCCATTGCCCCGGAAGGAACACGGAAATATGTTGCACAATGGAAGACAGGATTTTATTTCATAGCCATTAAAGCAAATATTCCTATCGTAATGACAGCCTTTGATTATCCGAGGAAAACCGTGATCATAAATAAGCCTTTTTATCCTACCGGTAATTTGCCTGAGGACATGAAAACAATTTTTGGTTTTTTTAGGGATAAGAAGGGGAAATTTCCGAAGGAGTTACCGAAGCCCACAAATTGACTTCTGTCAGTATCCTTCTTTTCCTGCACCGGCAGGTATTGAATAAGTTCAAGCCTTTGGTAAAGCAATGATGCTTATTGTTCTGCCTACAGATCCTTCAGAGTTTATTGGAAGCCCTCATCAGACCGGATTTTTTTACGAATTCGGCCAATTTAATAACCAATAATTGTTTTTAAATACCCCTCATGTCAGATAAATACATGATTTTCAACACTTAATCAACATCGCAAAGTCTACATCAATTACAATGTTTACACATCGGAGATACATAACCGAAAAAATCATAAGGCAGGTTGACAATTACCAACCCGCCTTATTTTACCATCACACAATAAAAATCCACTAAAAACTATTTTACCGGAGCAAAGATGACTTTGTCAATGACGTGTACAATTCCGTTTGATGCAGGAACTGATGCAACGATGTTGGCATCATTAATCATAAACTTTCCGTCTTTTACATGAATGGTTGCCTTTCCTCCGCTAACCATTTCAAACTCCTGACCATCCTGAAAGAGATCTGTATTGAGTACACCAACATAAACATGGAATTGAAGGATGTCTGCTAATGCTTCTTTCTTCTCAGGTTTTAATAGCCCATCCACGGTTCCTGCAGGCAATGCGTCAAAAGCTGCGTTAGTTGGAGCAAAAACTGTAAAAGGTCCATTGTTGGATAATGCATTTACCAAATCCGCTGCCTGAACGGCTGCAACCAATGTGGTGTGGTCTTTCGAGCCAATAGCAATTTTCACAACGTTAGGACTGGACGCATCATCATTAACATCCATTTGTCCACCTGATGTCGGAGCTACTGAAGCAGCTGCATCATTGCCTTCTGATGTGGCACTTTCATTGGCCGGTTGCGAACAAGAAATAATAAAAGATACTGCGGCAATACCGAGCATCATGTGTAATTTTGAAGTTTTCATACAAAGTTATTTTATGATTTGCAGACGAAAATAAGGCAGTGTGAAGTTGCCTACACATGACATTTATCAGTTAACCTGCTAATATTTATCATAAAAAATTAATCGGGTTCAGTATTACGCTAAAACCAATTGATTTCATGACAGCAATCATTTAATTATGAGTTAAAATATGATAACTTTACAAAAATAAATAAATATATGAAAACCCATTTCTATCTTTTCCTTCTGTTGTTGATAGTTGTATCCTCCTGCAAGAAGGATGAAAATACCGATACCGACATACCGGCCGCTTCAAGCCCTGCCCTTAACCTTGAATTCGGTTTCAGGGTTGACGGACCTACCCTTGCCTTGGATACACTAATTTATGAAAATCAGGCACAAAATCAATACAGTGTAAATACACTCGTCTTCTACCTTTCACAAGTATCCCTGGTAAAAGCAGACAGTTCCGTTGTGCAGATAAAAGACTGGCTTTTTGTAGATGCACGGTCAGCAGCAACACTTAATGTTTCAATAAAGGATATTCCAAAAGGATGTTACACAGGTATCCGATTCAACATTGGAGTTGATTCTGTGCACAATGTTCAGAATGGATTGCCGGCAACCACTGACAACCTGATGATGGAATGGCCGATGATGATGGGTGGCGGCTATCATTTCCTGAAGCTTGAAGGCTATTTCGCTGACACATCAGGAACTCCGGGATATGCAATGCATCTCGGCACTAACAGTTGCCTCATTAAAGTACAGTTGCCACTTTCAGTCTGCTTCGATCAGGATGATATCTCAAAAATGCTGGTGATGAATATTAATGAATGGTATCGAAACCCGGCGGCTTTCGATTTTAATATTGATGGCAATTACATCATGGGAGATTCTGTATCCATGCTGAAATTTGCATCCAATGGTGCTGACGTATTTTCAATTGAATAATCAAAATGAAGTGATGAAAAAATACAGCTACGCTATCCTCGCAATAATCGTTACCATTTCCTTCATTGCATCCTGCAGAAAAGACAAAGGAGCTGATAGCACATCTTATACCCAGACTCCTTACCAGCTAATCAATCCGGCGGGATTTCCGCCTCCTGTACTTGCAGGTGTAAGTTCCCTTACCGTCGAGGGTGTCAGGTTGGGCCATATGTTGTATTATGATCCCATTCTTTCAAGCAACGGACTATCTTGCTCCTCCTGCCATGTGGCTACAAAGTCATTTTCATCACCTTTGCACATACATCCAAACGGAGAACAAACAAGTGTTCCGGTACATGTAAACCTTGCATGGAAAAATAAATTCCTGTGGGAAGGCGGACTCGCTTCTATCGGTGAAGTTTGCATGGGTGATTTTGAACCGGAATTTTTCAATACCAATATGAATGACCTGGTGCAAAGACTGAAAAACCATAACCAATATCCGAATTTATTTTATCAGGCATTCAATGTAACGGATTTTGAAAAATTGTCTCATGAAGAGCTAAAAAATAAAATAGTAACTGCTGCTGCACAATTCATTTATACAATGGTTTCCTCTGACTCAAAGTTCGACAAATACAGAAATCAGGGGTATGCACCAACACAGGAAGAGATCAGGGGCATGGTAATCTTCAATACGGAAGAAGGAGATTGCTTTCACTGTCATGGCTCCGTGCTTTGCACAGATAACCGATTGCACAATAACGGGCTCGATGAAATACCCGTAGGTCAAAATGCAGGGAATTTCAATTTCAGTCATGATTCCCTGACTATCGGAAAATTCATTTCTCCAACGCTTAGGAATATTGAACTCTCAGCTCCATATATGCACGATGGCAGATACGCCACGCTTGAAGAGGTGGTTGAATTTTATGATTCTGGGGTTCACCTCAATTCTCCGAACGTTGATCCCATAATGACCAAGCCGGCCAAAGTAAACGGACTTCACCTTTCAGCCTATGACAAGCAATGCCTGGTCGCTTACCTGAAAATGTTTACTGATACGTCCTTTATAAACAATCCCGAATTCCTGAGTCCTTTTTAGTGAACTGATCTATCAGTAGCGGAATGCACATGCGCATCCTGAATGTTTGAAATTTGCAGAGAATTATTAATCTGATTATTCTTTAATAAACCTTGATACAAAATATTCTCCTCCTTGCTTTACCATTAAAAAATACATTCCCGCGGGGATGTCTGATAAATAAATCTTGTTTACGTCAGATTCCTTCAGAATAATTTGACCGATGGAGTTGGCAATCTGCACTTCCATTTTTTCCCGATTGACAGTAACAATATTTATTTCTGCAAGAGCAGGATTTGGAAATACGCTGATTGACGCAGGCTTGCCGGCTATTGAAAATATTGCTGTTGTCTGCTGAACAATTTCCACAGTATGGTTACCTGAAGGGAGCACAATTGAAGTTTGTAGTATTCCATTCGCGTCAGTTGCAATACCGGCAGAAATAATTCCGTTAACCAAAATAAAATAATTTCCGGATTGAAGGTCAGCAGCCAAAATACCTGCTACTCTTCCGCCAGGTACGTTATAAAAGACCTGATACATTGATCCTGTGTCGCCATTGGCAGAGAAATAGTAAAGCGTATCATCCCAGTCAGCACCTGCTGAATAACTATTCTGATGAGCAATTCCCCCTGCAATTGCCGCATTAGATGAATCTCCGATTTCAATCGTATGCAGAAAAACCAAACTGTCAGTTGTTGTAACCGGCTGCACTTCTATCCTCCATCTTCCCGGCGAACCATGAATAGTATCCGGCGGATAAAGAGGTGTATAATTTGAGTCATTGACCCAAAATTCAAAACCGGTTCCTCCAATCAGGGTTGCAGTTGTATTAGCAGGAAGTAAGGTTCTGATCGCCGCACTGCCATTGCCATTCAGTGCCTGGTAATCCTTTCCATTGTACGTTTCGATATGCCCCGGGACTTTGCTATTTATCACTATACCACTCACCTCAGGCTGATTCATAAAATGGGCAACCCATTTTGCGTCACGTTGATGGGTGCCTGTGTTTTTCAGGTGGATATGATCCAGAACAATCACTTTATATGGCTTAACAAACAAAAACCTTCTCCTGAAAAAATCAAGTTTAGCTGAGTCGTAAGACAACTGAGCATCTGCAATATTATACTGATAATTAACTCCTGCGCCATACTTAATCCAGTTTCCCCGCCGGTTTTGCGAAAGAAAAATATCATTGTAGTTCTGTAATGCGAAAGATTCTATTTGTCCTCCATCATTGGAAGCGGGCTGCCCGAAGTTGGTATACACCTCAGCAGAATCAAATACACAAATACTGTTGTGTGCAATTGTACGTTGATAATAATTAAGATAATGAGTTCCTCCATAGGTATCATAGGAACCTGCATCAATCAAAAGAGGTTTATCATTAAAAATAGTAAAGGAGTTATTGTCCCGATGCTCATGGGCAGCACGCTTACTTGGAGAATTAAAAAAAGTAGTCATTACTGCAGATGAATCCCATGAAGATCTGCTGACGGATAATCCCGTTTTATCAGACCACCAATCCAGCGGAGGGGCCGGATGAGCAATTGCAGAAAGTGTAAAATCCTTGTAAAGTAATTTCTGAAAGACATAAGGAGTGGAATAGTAATACAACGGTTGCGAATATTTTTGAGCAAGCCAAACACTTCTCGGATCATTGAATAGCGCCGCATGGCGATAGATTACCCTGTCTCCTGCAACAAAGGTATTGCCATCACCTGAGTGAATACACCATTCATCCGGCTGAATGAAATACCAATATTGGTTAATGCTGTTCAGTACCCAAGGCAAATCCGTATAAAAATTCTTTCCTGTTCCGATCAGCATATTGTCAAACATCTGAAACTGATCAACCAGCGACCACATGGAATATGCAGCGCCCCAGTTCCATCCCCCGTCATCGTCACGGTAATAACCGTAACAAGGCAAAAATCCGTTTATCCACTTATCATATACTGCCTCATACCATTGTCTAACTGTATCGTTTTGCAATGAATCCAGACCTTCCGCTGCAAAAAGCGCCAGTGCATTCTGGTTGGTATAAACACAATTCCACGCATTGTGACTTGATACATAACTGTTTCCTGAAGCAGATAAGATAAAAAAATTCATGAACTCACGATTCATATTGTATTGCGAGCGAACGAGTTCATGTAACAGGGTATCGGGCAAGTCGCGGTAACACCAGTCAATCAACAAACTTCCTACATCGCTGAACTTCCTCACGAAGGCCTCCTTATCATAGAAAGCCATAACAGAATAATCAACTGCGTTGAGGGTGTCAATTGCCTTGCTCGCAAGAAAACGGCATCGTTTCAGAGACAATGAATCCCGGTTGATCTTAAACATTAGCAGGGTGAATACCGCTTCATCCTTTGCATATTGTGAGCCCCAGTTCCATGTCCATAGTGAGGAGTCAGAACCTGTTAGATACAACTGGGGATCATTTATCCACCAATTGTGGTAGCGGAAATCAAATTCGTTGTACGTGGTTTGGCAATCTCCGGCTAAAGTGATGTTATTCTGCAGCCATGCAAAGCGAGCTGAATCAGAATAAATACGGGGTCGGCTATTGTGTATCGCTGGATAAGGTTGCGAATCAGCATTTGTGAAAACCACAAAAAAAGCAAATAAGGCATTGATCTTTTTCATATTTCAAAATTGCTAAAACGACAAATACAGATTTGAATAAAAAAAAGATAAGGGTATTTCGGTGAGACAACCTGTTTCATAAATCCTTTCGAAGGAATACACGACGTGAAAACCAAAGCGGAACCGCAAGCCAAAGCATCATGAGTGACACGGAAAAAATGATACCCTGTGATGATCCGAAAAATTTTTGATAAATGGCACCGGTGTATCCCATCAGTGCCGAGACGTCCATTTGTAGGAGAATGAAAATACGGGCCAGGTCAACAGGATTCAGAGAACACAAGAATAGCATTGGCTTTTCCAGGGGATATTCACCAAACTGAAACAAAATGAGCAGCATGATGGCATCATAAAAAAGTGAAAAGTAAAGCCAGAGCATGATGGCAATACCAATACCCTTCGCCTTATCTCTGGTTATTACGGATCCCAAAACAGCCATTGCAACAAATATAGCAGTGAGGATTAAACCGGCGACCGACATCATATATGCAGTGGAAGAACCCACAAGCATAATGACCGGCAACGCAGCACCCACAGCAAAAGCCACAAGCAGAGAACAGCAGACCCCGGCATAGATGCTCATCAATAAATGTCCGCGTCTGATTGGTTGTGAAAGAAGCAGCTCTATAAATTCCGCTGAGTTGTACATGTAAATTGTGCTGAATATGAGACTTACCAACGGAACAATAATCAGAATGATACTCAGCATGCTCAGCAATCCTTTTTCGGCATTGTCTTCCAGGTTAAAAATACTCAGAGAGATCGCCAGCAGGAAAATTGTATAAACGAAAATGATGCGGCTGCGGAGAATATCAGCCATGACATATCGAATGATCTTAAACATTTTTCTTTGTTCTTTATTTAAATAATACATTTGATTGGCGGAATATAAAATTTGCTCCCAACACGCAAATGTTACATTCCGCCATAGTCAAAATCTATAGCTTGTCATTCCGATCCCGTCCCGAAGTTTCGGGACGAGGTGAGGAATCGTTCAAACAAAACACTATTCCCCTTCCATCGGATTAAATTAAACTTTCCGCCGGTTCATTTTTTTTCATCACTTCAGCTATGGCACGGGACAATTTTTCTTCCCCGGTATCATTGCGAAGTTCGCTGATTGACTTGTGAAACAACACATTTCCATCCTGTAAATATATTACTCGGGTAACGAGGTCATCCAGATCGCTGAGGATGTGTGAGGTTATCAGAACCAGTTTCCCCTGCTCCTTTTCATTCCTGATCTTTTCCTTCAGGGTCTCAGAAGCAACAGGGTCAAGTCCCGCAGTTGGTTCATCAAGAATAAGCACCTGCGGACGAAACAAGAAAGCCAGCGAAGCACTTACCTTTTGCCTGGTTCCGCCTGAAAGCGTGCGCATTCTTTTGTTCAAAATTAAATCCAGTCCGAAAGAACGAATAAGCTCACGGTCAACATCGCCTTCTTTTTTTTTTCTGAGATCAAGGATCATATCAAATACTTCTCCCATGGTCATGTTCTCAGGGTAACGTCCGATCTGCGGCATGTAGCCAATCCTGTCGCGGTACTCCCAGCTTCCGGAAATATCATTACCGTCAAATAGTATTTTTCCGCTGTCGGGAATTACCATTCCAAGGAGGCATTTGATCAGGGTTGTTTTTCCTGAGCTATTTGGCCCGATGAGGGAAATTGTTTCCCCCTTTTCACAGGAACCCGAGATGCCGTTGAGCACCTTTAACTTCCCGAAAGATTTTGATATGTCCTGTATCTCAATCACAACAGTGGTTTCATATGTGGTGAATCATCTTTAAAATTCTCAGGCGTGATGCTGGGTATTGCTTTCTCTGTTTTCTCCAGTAAGGTCACCATAAAACTTCTCATCAGGATCATTGCCACCGGATTTTGCTCAATGATCATAGAGTAAACGCTGACAGGATGATAAGGTATGTCTCCGTTTCCGTCGTGATTCAGATCATACCCCTCATATTTGTCCCAGTAGTTATTGGCGAATTTATTTTGAATGAGTGATCCATTGGTGGTGACATCAAATGTATTGCTTTTGAAATTATTTCTCTCTATTGTATTCTCATCACAGCTTGCCTGAATGCGCAAAGCACAACCATTGGAATTAAAATTGTTATGTTCAATCAAGCTGCGGTTACATCCTTCCATGTAAATTCCGCTGGAGTTATTTGTAAATGTATTGTTCCTTATTTCACTGTCTGAAATCTCCTTCAGAAGCAATCCATATGCAGCACTACCCCAGTTATCCTTAAAAATATTGTTAATCATCTTTACGTGATTGGTAAACATGACAGCCACACCGGCACCATTGTTTTCAAAAGTATTACTCACATAATCATTATGATGGGAAAACATAAAATGCAACCCATAGCGGAGATTTCCGTAGCTATAATTTCCTGTGATAGTCGAATTGGTAACGAACTCAAAATAAATTCCATCTCTGTGTCCTCTGATGTCATTTTTCTCAATGACCATACTATCACACTTCCAGCAATGAATTCCATTCCCTACCTGCACTTCCTCAGCACCTGAAGATTTCAATACATTTCCTGAAGCAGTGCACCCGGAACACTCCTGGAAATAAATTCCGAAAAACATGCCGTATAAATAATTGTTCCTGATGAATACATTGCTTGCATTGTAGATCTTTATGCCTGCATAATCATTCATGCTTGACTGCGGACAGTTCTGCAATGAAAACCCTTCCACAGTAACATTTGATGACCAAATGGAGATGATCTCAAACTTTTTTTCACCATCCAGCACAGGTTGATTGATACCACGTATCACAACGGGCTTTTTAATCAGGATGTTCTTTTCGTAATAAGTACCGGGATAAACCAGTATAGTGTCAAAATTTCCTGCTCTTTCGATCGCCTTTTGAATCGTATTCATTGGCGTATTCTGCTTCACGGAAAAGGTGGCACCATTGCTGAATGCAGGAATTAATAAAATGAATAGAATAAGGCACCTTATTTCTTGTTGAAAGGATTGATGTCTTCCCATACTATCTTTTGACCATTGTATTCTTTCATCGCCTCATCCCTGTCCTGCTCCGAAATAAAGGCCGCCATATTACCGCCCATCGGACTTCGCAATGAATCACTGGAAAGCAAAAGTGCAGAATCTGATTTGATCCATAGGCTTTTTCCTGCAAAATCAGAAAAATAAACACCAGAAAGCTCATTCCGCCAAATGCCTCCATTTTTTAGAAAGGAGGATAAGCAATGAATGTCGTCAAACTTAAATGATTTTCCTTTATTACTCATGCATTGCGCGGAAAATCTGGGGTCAACAATATTCATTTTGCAAAAGGCACATGCATCTTTTCCATAGCTGATCTGCTGAGGCTCAGTGCTGCAGGACGCCAGAAATACAGCCGGAAAAATCATCAATGCCATTCCTGCAACGCCTGACTCCATTTTTCTCTTCTTCATAAACTCAAGAAACCACGTGCTCACAAGCAATACGCCAACTGCGATAAATATCCAACCGCCTGTATCAGGAATTGAGAAGGCCCCGAAATTCAGCAATTGCTTGTATCCGATTAATGGCGGCTGATATGCCATTCCCGGAACCTGAATGGGCGCATCAGGATTCAACTCATGCCCGTAATTGTATTCCCATCTATAAAAATCTGCCATGGATACAAAGGACATAATTAAAAAAAGTATCACCCATGCATTGAATACTTTTCTCCGGTTAATCGCCAAAACAAGCAAACCAAGTGCTGCAAATCCTCCAAGGATATAAGGCAGCACCGTAAACTCCATAAAGTCGTCTGCGTGCAACGTGCGCATACCGATGTAATGATTTAATCCATTGATAACATCAATATTACCACCCAGCTTATTTGCATAAATTTTCAACACCAGACCTTCCGGGTACTGCGGAGCTTCAAGTTCAATTCTCCAAATCGGAAAAAGTAAAACAATAAACATCATCACTGCACAAAGCGCTGTAATGATTTTCATCGTCCCCGTTAATTTAATTGTGCTATTCGAATTGTTCATTATTTAATTATTATTCAATTAAGAAATAAAAAAGGGAATAGCAACGATGGCTATTCCCTTCCGCCTTTCAGCTAACTCTCATTTACCTTGGGCAGTTGTTTCTTCAACTTTTTTACCAGTACTATAGGAAATAGGAACATTGCTTCCTGCAGGAGAAACCCTGATATACCCTTGCATCTCCTGGTGCAGCGCGCTGCAGAAGTCGGTGCAATACATCGGGAATACACCAACGCGATCCGGCTTCCATGTCAATGTTTGTGTTTCGCCCGGCATAATAAGTAACTCCGCATTGTTGGCGCCTTTCACTGCAAATCCATGTGGCACATCCCAATCCTGTTCAAGGTTGGTAACATGGAAATAAACAACATCGCCAAGTTTTACACCTTCAATGTTATCCGGTACAAAGTGTGAACGAATGGAAGTCATTTTAATATGCACTTCATTTCCCTTGCGCTCCACTTTTGCTTCCTTTTCTCCCTTGGCTACAAAGGCATGCGTATTCTCCTCAAGCTTAAACATCTTGGTTGAATTCTTGGTCAGCAAATCAGCCGGAATGGCTTCAGCATAGTGCGGCTCACCGATTGTCGGGAAATCCAGAATGAGTTTCATCTTGTCTCCGCTAATGTCGAACAACTGTGCACTTTGCGTCAGTTCCGGTCCGGTTGGCAGGTAGCGGTCTTTAGTAATTTTGTTGTAAGCAATCAGGTATTTTCCCCAAGGCTTTGCTGTTGGGCCGCCGGGAATACATAAGTGACCAACTGAATAATATGTCGGAACCCTGTCAAGTACCTGCAAATCGCTCAATCTCCATTTTACAACTTCAGATGAAACAAAGAATGAAGTATATGCATTTCCTTTGCCATCGAATTCGGTATGCAGAGGTCCAAGACCCGGCTTTTTCACTTCTCCGTGTAATACAGCCTCATATTTCAACACAGGGATTCCTTCATATTCGCCATCATAGTTTTTCGCTGCAATCGCTTCCTGAATTTTGGTAAATGAAAATACCGGAATGATGGCGGCCAGCTTTCCTGAGCCAACAATGTACTCACCTGAAGGATCAGTATCACATCCATGCGGTGATTTAGGACAAGGCATAAAGTAAACCATGTCGGGGCAATCCTTCGGATCAAGCATAAGCACTTCCTTCTCAAGTGTTGAAGTGGCAGTATGAGTTGATTCATTGTAAACATTGTGTGCGTAAGCAACTGACCGTTTCTGTGCTTTTCCGGCTTTTACATATTCCTCAGCTTTTTTCCAGTTTACTGCCATTACAAAATCTTTGTCCTTTTGAGATGCGTTAACCTCTAACAACGTATTTGCACGCTCAGAATTGTAACAGCTGAAGAACATCCATCCATGGGATTTTCCTTTACCCGCGCGGGCAAGATCGAAATTCACGCCCGGAAGTAAAATCTGAAAGGCAATATTCATGCTTCCAGAGGTCTTGTCAACACCAATAAAACTAACCGTACCCCGGAAGTTTTCTTTGTAAGTATCAATCGGAACATCCCCGCTGGTATTGTCCATCGGAATACTAAAACGAGTTCCGGCTACTACATACTCAGAGTTCTCTGTAATAAACGGAGATGAGTGATTTCCACCGCTGTTGGGAATTTCAATGATCTCATCTGTGCGGAAAGTCTTGCAGTTGATACGCGCAATCCGTGGCGTATTATTCCCATTTCCAAAAGCCCATCTGCCATCATGTACCCCACCCGTTTCAGAAAGTGCGATGTGATGCAGGTCATCCCAGGGAACAAAACCATGTGAAGTATTCAGCATTGGTTTGGTCTCATCATTGTAACCCCATCCTTTTTCAGGATCAACTGAAAATACAGGGATTACCCGGAATAATCTTCCCGATGGCAATCCATAAACACTCATCTGTCCGCTGAATCCACCTGATACGAAGTTGTAAAATTCATCATATTTTCCGGGAGCGACATACGCCTTAGAGGCTGCATCACCGGTAACAGCTGTAGCCATATTATTTGGTTTGCAACTCTTAACAATGATTATAACTGCCACAAAAGCCGCCGCAATCAATAAATAGTTTCCGATTTTCTTTTTCATATATAGTTGTTTAAAATTAGTCTTCCTCTTTAAATATTTGTTCGATTCCCAATCCTTAATTATTTTACGCCATCATTCTTGCGCATAAATTCATACACTGCACGGGCATCCTCGTCTGATATACTCTGATTCGGCATGCGCACCATACACAATTCAAGCATAGCCTGTGCCGCAGGATCTTTCTCAATCATCTCATCGGTATTGGTAGAAAAGTTCATTATCCATTCTGCCTTCCTGCGGGTGGTTACGCCCTCCCATCCCGGTCCAACTACCCTTTCCTTGTTCAGTTTATGGCATGCTGAGCATTTCAAATCATAAACACCACTTCCAGCTGACGCCATCTTGGCATCAAGTGTTGGCGACACCTCTACACTGGTAAATTTTCCAATCCCCTTATCATCTGGTGCAAAATGAGCAGTGTCTTCTTTCATCAGGTCACCGCCTCCTGCATTTGCATCAGCTTCAGGCGCTTTAGTCTCTGTGTTACCGGAGCAGCCGTAGATCATTGCTGCAATTGCTGTGATAAATAGTACTTTTTTCATAATTTGTTTTGTGATTAATTTTTGCACAAAACTATATATTTTTCGGTAACAGTGTATTCTAATCTGGGCTCAAAACTATATTGCAGACCTTTTTAGGTATATGATATAAGTCTGTTGAATGCATGATTAATGTCATGCAAAAGAAATCCAGTGGAATAAGCCATTCATTTCAACAATGAATTAGGAAAATATGCCCCCCTCACAGCAATATTAAAAAAAATCTGCTAACGAGAACCAAAATGAAATTTCATTAGGGTAAACAGAAGAAAAAAAGACATTAAATTGACTTCATCAAAGGATACAAGAATAACCCGTGACTCCGGATATTATTCAATCAGAAGTAAAAATAAACACTCTTCACCAGATGAATAATTGAATTAATCAGGGCTACGAATTATTATTCGTTAAAGAAAGATCCGCCACCAGGATTTCGATTTGTTCCTTATCCAGCGGTTTGTTTAAAAAACGGTTTACATATTTGTTCGCCTTTGCCCTTTCATGATCGGCAGGATTCAGGGATGTTGAGAGCATCATGATTAGGCAGTTGGATTTAACTGCATCCGGGAGTTTTTCATAATCTTCCAGAAATCCGAATCCATCCACTTCGGGCATGCGGATGTCAAGAAAGATAAGTTGCGGAAGCTGCTCCGGTGCATCTACTAAAGATGCCAGATATTCAAGGGCTTCCTTTGCTGATTCCTTGGCAACTACTTCATCAGCGAAGCTGTACTTCTTTATATTCCGCTCGGCTACATAACGATCTACGTATGTATCGTCAATGACCATTACTTTCCTATATTGAGTAGTTTTAGGTTGATTTTCCATTTTTATTGATTTCAATTTACAGTATTATTATTGAATTATTGGGAAGGTTGATATAGAATGCGGTTCCCCTTCCTACTTCCGATTCGATTTCAATTTTGCCTTCAAGTTTGTCAACGATTTCCTTAACAAGGTATAAGCCTAATCCGGTACCGACTGAATTTTTGGAAACTCGATAAAACATCTCAAAAATTTTTTTCTGATTATCCTCACTTATCCCGATACCATTGTCTTTTACAATAATATCTGTATTCGTGTCAGTCATATTTACCTGGATATTTACCAATGGGTTTTCGGATGCAGGATTTTGATAGCGAATGGCATTTGAGATAAGGTTGTTTAGCATCATGCTTATTCTGGTTTTGTCTGAAATAAAATGCTTTTGGTTATGTATTTCAAACGAAATATCAACTTTTCGCTCATTGTTACTGCTCATGTGCCTGAGATCATTTGTAATTTCTTCAAGCATCTCTTTGAAGTTGATTTCTGCTTTTTTTATTTCCGCGCGTGAGTTCCTTGAGTATTCAAGAATGTCTTGAATAAAGTCATCAAGCTTTTTTACGCTACCTTTTAACAAACTGAAATTTTGAAGCAGGAGCGGATCTGTGGTTTCCTCCTCTGAAATTTCAATCATCCCTTTCATGGATGAAAGAGGAGCGCGCAAATCGTGAGAGACACTGTAAACGAATTTTTCAAGTTCGAGATTTGATTTATTTAACTCATCATTTACTCTTTGAACTTCCTCTGCTTCCTTTCTCAATTTAGAAGTAAGACCAATCATTTCTTTTGAGCTTATCTCCATCGAACGTTCAATCATCTGACGATCTTTCTCATAATGATCATATGATTCACTGATACTCTTGAAAAACAAAATATATGACTCCGGCAACGTATCAATGTTGCCTATGTGTTTGACAATTTGCCTTTGCAAAAGTTTATTGAACATAATTTATTCTTCAGTGAGGATAGTGATAGTCATTGTTTGATTATGCAGAATACTTTTTTTGCTCGATTTTCATTTTTTTATATTTAATAGTTTTTACCCGACTTTACATTCCTTGAACTTATTTTGTTTCCTTGCAATTAGAAAGCATGGTTTTTTGTGTTTCAAAAACGTTGAACCCTTTTCCTTTCATTGAATGTCATTTATGGCCCGAGCAGATTTGGAATATTTATTTGAAACGTTGTTCCAACTCCCTTTTCTGACGCTACATTTATCTTCCCTTGGAGTTTATCCATTGTTTCCTTTACTATGTACAAACCAAGGCCGGATCCAATTGAGGTTTCTGAAACACGATAGAACATATCGAATATTTTTTCAATATTTTTCCTGTCAATGCCGATACCATTGTCCCTTACGATGATGTTTGTCTCTGTATCTCTCATGTCAATTTTTATATCAACAAAAGGATCAATCTCAGAAGGATTCTGGTACCGAACTGCATTTGTAATAATATTATTTAACACTATATTGATCCTGGTTTTGTCTGAGATGAAAGTTTTTTCATGGCCTATTTCTACTTTTATTTTTACCTGACGATTATTTGCCGTCAGTTGGTTTAAGTGAGTGGTAATGCCATCTACCATCTCTTTGAAATTTATTTCCTCTCTCCTGATTTCCTCTCTGCTGTTTTGCGAATAGTGTAGTATATCCAAAATAAAACCATCTAATCTTTTGATGCTGCCTTTGAGCATGCCAAGGTTCTTAAGCAGCAATGGTTCGGTTGTTTCTTCCTCTGATATTTCTACTACACCAAGCATAGAAGAGAGGGGGGCGCGCAAGTCATGAGAAACACTATAAACAAATTTATCAAGTTCGGCATTGGTTTTGGTGAGCGCCGCGTTTCTTTGATTTAATTGCTCATCTCCGCTTTGCAGATTATCACGCATTTCGAGTAAGGCATGATCCAGCGCGTCATCATCACTTGCAGGAAAGTAGCGGGATTCAAAATTTCGTTTTCCGATTTCTTTTGCGAACAACGCCTTTGCTTTCAGGTTCTCTGACAAACAATTTACCGCAATCATCATTCTGCCAATCTCATCTTTTCTATTCCGTACATCAATCGGGTTGATAATGCCTTTTGCAATGTCCTTTATTACTTTGTTAATTCTATGGATTGGTGCGGTAATTTTCCTTGTCATATAAACTGACATGAAAATACCAATCAGTAAAATGGTGATGGCAAGAGAAATGATCATGTTGTGCAAAAGGAAAGATGAAGCTTCGAGTTCTGCAGCCTTTTCATCTCTATATTTTTGTTGGATATTCAGTATATTATTTAATCCTGACAACAAGATGGCAGTACGTGGAATCACTTCATCCTCTACTAATCTTTCGGCTTCCCATTTGAACATTGGCTCATCATAATCACCGAACCTTTTCAGCGTATTCATAATAGACTGCTCTATTACAAACAAGGATTCAAACCCGGCATAAATTTTATTCAAACTATCTTTATAATTTGAATTCTCCCAATGCCGAGAAAAATTATTCAACTTGCCTTTGAGTTGGGGATAATCCTCACTATGAAGCTTAATCAGCGCATCCTTATCATCCTGATTAAATCGAAGGAACACCCAGTTTGTGGTGAACATTTTAGACTCAATAATCATTCTTCGTAAATTATACATCTCGTCAAAAGATGGATTAATCACCTGCGAAACATAATTGGCAAGTGCCTTATTCTTATTCAGGACAACAATGCTGACAATGCCGTTGACTACAAAAAGTACAACAAGTACTGCAAAGCTCATGTATATCCTGCTCTTAATGCTAAAGGTCATGTGTGTTTTTTCAGAGAGTAAGTCCGGTTTCTTTATCGCGAAGCTTTATCTAAAGCAAGAAGTTCAGAAGCTATTTTCAGCCCACGGCCTTCAATGTTGTTTTTGTCAATTTCCAGATTTATTTTTTCATTAACAATCTTCAGATTCATACTAATACCATTAATTGTTTTGTCGTTTAGCTTTGTTACCACTAAAACGGGCATACTCGCCAGTAGATTTATTGCCTTTTTAATATCAACTATCGGGCTTTCGCCCATATATAAAATTGCAACATCAAGTTGTTTGCGACTTAACTCATCAATTTTAGAAATGGTTATTCGCTGATTTCCCACACGTCTGCCTGTGATTCCTTTAGACAACTGCTCATAAATGACATCATCATGATACACGCCGATCACAAAATTTTCCTGCTTAAAATTAGCCGGCCACTCCACATACTTGGTAAAATAGTAAATAACCTGAACTTCAGGCGAATAGGATGACTGTGCCGCAAGGTTTCCTGCCCGAATCACCAATGAAACAAAAATCAGATTGATTATGATATTTCGTTTTGACATCTAATATACAGATAGAATTTATCCAAAGAGTATAACGACACATGAGTGGCATAGTTTGTAGTTTGAGCTTACTAAAGCTTGTAGCAGTTTGTCCTACATGGGAAGTAATTAGATTAAAGGATACCTGCAGTGCATTGTGCCTTTTATATTGATTATTATGCTTTTAATACTATTTTAGTGGCCTACATTTTCGAAAAAGCCCAAAATGCTGTTGAAAAAAATCCATATAAATATTCTTTGGGGCTATGTATTTCTAGCATTGGTAATGTTCGCCATAGGTTGTATCGCTTACATCGGTTCGCAAAAAATCGCAGATGCATCCGAGCGGCTCTATGGCAACTCCCTGATAAAAAATCAACTTGTTCAGGATTTTAAAAAAAGCCAGCACCTTATCCAAATACTGACACAACAACACCTGTGGGCAAAAAATGATGCCGAAAGAAAAATAATTGAAGAAACTATTGATGCGGAATACAAAAAAAATACTGAACGAATAGCTGAATTTTATTTGCATGAAGGCGAAGTGGAAGAAAAAATCCTGATGGATTCTCTTCTTGTAAAACGTGAAAATTACCGGAAAAAAAGAGAGCAACTGATACAACTCAGTTATACCAATCGCGACAGTGCCATTGCCTTCAATCAGAAGGAACAACTACCCGCCTACCTTGCATTTTCAAACACTTTCGACACTTTATCAAACAACATTTTCCATCAAACCAATGAAGCGGCCAAGCACACCTCTGATTTCATTATTACCGCCCAGCCAATTATCAACAGCTTGCTTATTAGTGCCCTTCTGGGGCTCGTCATCATTGGCCGAATTGTTTGGCTTTCAGAAAAAAGGTTGCAGCTGAATATCAGAGCACTAAGTATAAGTGACACATTTAATCGCGGAGTACTTGACTCACTCAGTTCGCATGTTGCAGTAATAAATGGCGCCGGTATTATTGTATCCGTTAATGCAGCATGGAGAAATTTTGCTAAAGCCAATGGTGCAACCAAACTGCTGAACGTAGAAGAAGGCAGCAACTATTTTGAAGTATGCGAAAAAGCAGCTCTTTCAGGAGATACCGTTGCCGGAGAAGCATTGAGAGGAATACAAGAAGTATTAGCAGGGAAGAAAAAAATATTCTATCTCGAATACCCATGCCATAGCCGCGAAGAGAAGCGATGGTTTGCCATGAGGGTTATGAAATTTGTTAGCAATGAACCAATGGTGGTAGTTTCACATCAAAATATTACCGAAAAAAGAAAGGCAGAAAAAGAACTGGCAGAAAAAGAGAACTACCTGCGCACCATTTTCGAATCCGAACCCGAATGCATAAAACTAATTGATCAGGATGGAAAAATTCTTGAAATGAACCCGGCAGGGCTTGCGATGTTAGAAGCCGAAAGTCTGGAACAGGTCAAAGGCAAATCAATTTTCCCATTCATTAACGACCCTTACCGAAATGGCTTTATTCAACTAACCAATAATGTGCTAAGGGAGGAATCGGGAGAACTTCAATTTATATTAACCGGATTGAAAGGAGGCCAACGTTGGCTTGAAACCCATGCTGTACCCTTTAAGGATACCGATGGAAAAGCCATTGCTTTGCTCGGTATTACACGAGATATTACAGAGAAAAGAAAAGCAACTGCTGAAAGAGATGAATTATTAAATGTATTGCAAAATAGCCTGAACGAAATCTATATTTTCAATTCAGAAACGCTGAATTTTGAATATGTAAATGAAGCGGCGCTGTCAAACCTGGGATATTCACAAATTGAAATGACGCGGCTAACTCCGATACACATCAAACCGGAATATACCTTACAAAAATTCAGAGACCTGATAGCCCCGCTTGTAAGCAATGAGAAGAGAAAAATAATTTTCGAAACAATTCATAAACGAAAAGATGGCAGCACCTACCCGGTTGAAGTTCATTTGCAATTTGTTGCAAAGGAAAAAAAGCGCGTTTTCCTGGCTATTATTCTCGATATAAGTGAGCGAATAGATGCAGAAGCAAAACTCATCTCGAGCAAGGAAAACTTCCGCGCCCTCTACGAAGAAAATCCATTAATGAATTTTACGCTCAATGCAGAGGGCAAAATATTATCTGTAAATAGATGCGGTGCGACCGACCTTGGATATCGCAAAGACGAACTAACCGGGAATTCCATACTCCATGTTTTTTATCCTGAAGATCACCACGCCGTATTGAACCAGATCAAGGAATGTATTTCAAATCCGAAAACACCTTTTTCATGGGAAATCCGTAAACTAACGAAGGAAGGGAAAACGATATGGGTTTCTGAAACTGCCACCGCACTTCCGGATGAGAACGAAAAATACCTGGTGCTGATAATTTGCGAAAATATAACCAATAGAAAAAAAGCTGAGCGTGAAATAGTACTGATGAATGAGGAACTTCGCAAGTTGTCCACTCACCTCGAAAATGTACGTGAAGAAGAGCGCACACGCATAGCCCGTGAGATTCATGACGAACTCGGACAGCAACTTACCGGCATCAAAATGGACCTTTCCATTATCAACAATAAAATTCCTTCTACGCTTATTGGATCTTCAGAAAGCATTTTAAAAGTTATAGAAATGATAGACACT
>CAYHHK010000002.1:91494-95097 GCA_964356415.1 uncultured Flavobacteriales bacterium | reverse complement strand
ATAGGAAAGATATAAATTCGAAATAAAAGTATTCAATTGCATCATAGTAAAAACTTATTTTACGCTAACGGATTTATGAATGATGCAGGCAGCCGGATTGTCTGGGTGAAAACAACCATTAAAATTTCAACCGGTTAAATTGTGCAATACTCGACTGAGATCTTTGATCCTGATATCTGAAGATGTAAAAATGTTTTGTTCTCGAGGAGCATCCATGGCGAATCATCGAGCGGCTCAGAGGAGAAAAGAACAGAATTACTTCTCATCGACATATACAAAGTGTAGTACTTTTCATATTCATCCTTCTTTTCCTGTTCTTTTTCATGGTAAATTCTCCAGACAAACAATTCATTGTCTGTGATCAGATAGGAACATAACGAAGAGTGATCTGTTTCATCGCTTATTGCCCTCAGACGCTGAAGCACATTTGTTCCATCATTTTTTCCTGAAGGGGCAATTAGTTTTTGCAGGAAAATACATGAATCAGATGTGCGCTTTTTTATTGCTTCATCCATATATGTCCTGACTCCGCCGTTGTGACATAATGCAAAGGTCTTCCCTGATGCAGTTATGCTGAAAGGATGTGAAACTTCTTCACTCATCTCAAGTCCCTTTGATGCGAGGCGGTTGTGTGCAATAAAAATATTTGAGTTTGCAGTCTTTGCAATTTGCCGGTATGATTCATCCCAGGCATTTTCTTTTGATCGTTTGTGAATTTCGAAGCTGCCATTGTTTGAAAATGCCATTCCACATCCGTCATGATGCATCCCCCTTTTTTCGGGATCACCGGGCTGCCTGCCGTTTTCCGATAAATATTTCAGTGAATAAGGGCAACTGAGCATCTCGTCAAGAATGCCGGTTTTTTTAACACTGATTTTTGCGATCATCCTGCACATAGGAAGTACGAATAGCGAATCGGTACGAATAACGAATGGTACGAATAACGAAAGCTTGCGAATTTACGAATAACGAATCTTGAATGCCGAATATCGAATAACAAATAACGAACACAATACCAATTATTCCTAAAAGTATTCGGGTGAATAAACCGTAACAAATTTCAGGCAAAGTCTCAACCGAAAAACAATATCTTCGCGGCACATTTTTATGAGCGATATCATCCACCTACTTCCTGATTCCGTAGCAAACCAGATCGCTGCCGGCGAAGTCATTCAACGGCCGGCTTCTGCCGTAAAGGAGCTATTGGAAAATGCCGTTGATGCAGGAAGTACGAATATTCAGGTAATCATAAAGGATTCAGGCAAAACGCTTATCCATGTGATTGATAATGGCTGTGGAATGAGTGAAACGGATGCCAGGATGTGCTTTGAGCGTCATGCCACTTCCAAAATCAACAAGGCAGAGGACTTGTTCAGTATCAGGACGATGGGCTTTCGAGGCGAAGCAATGCCTTCCATTGCTGCCATTGCCCAGGTGGAATTGAAGTCGCGCAGGCATGACGATGAAACCGGAACGAGGGTTGTGATTGAAGGTGCTGAAGTAAAATCACAGGAAGCAGTGAGCACTGCAGCCGGTACTTCAATCGCTGTAAAAAACCTATTCTTTAATATTCCGGCCCGGAGAAATTTTCTCAAATCAAATCCGGTTGAAGCAAGACATATCATTGAAGAATTTGAACGTGTAGCCCTGGCGCAACCCCAGATTGCCATGTCACTCCAACAAAACGGAATGGAGGTATTTCAACATCCTGTTTCGAATTTCCGTCAGCGGATCGTGAATCTTTATGGTGCGAATTACAATGAACGCCTGGTGCCTGTTCAGGAAGAGACTTCATTACTGAATATTGCCGGCTTTGTCGGCAAACCACAGTTTGCAAGGAAAACACGCGGAGAGCAATACCTCTTTGTGAACCGAAGATTTATAAAAGATGGTTATTTACACCATGCCATCACCGGAGCTTTTGAGGAATTGTTGCCACGTGATTCGTTTGCATCATACTGGCTGCATCTTGATATTGATCCGGCAAAAATTGATGTCAATATCCATCCCACAAAAACAGAAGTGAAGTTTGAAGACGAACGTTCGGTTTATGCCATTGTTCGCGCTTCCGTAAAACGTGCTTTGGGACAGTACAGCGTTTCACCTGCCATTGATTTTGAACAGGAGCGTGCATTTGATATTCCACATGCGATGAGAAAAGAGAGTCCGCGACAACCCGTGATAATGGTCGATACGGAATACAATCCTTTCCGGGAAAAGAGTTCACCTGTAGAAAACCGACAGTTGAATAATCTTTATTCAGGAATTAAAGCAGACGTGCAATCACTCGTTGAATCGCAGCAAGCAACGCCTGAAAAGTTGTCTCTGAATTCAAAATGGAACGAAGAACTATTGTTAGAGAGTGATGAATTTGTTTTTCAACTGGATAACCGTTACATCATAACAAGACTAAAGACCGGTCTGCTCATCATAGACCAGCAGGCTGCGCATGAACGGATTTTGTATGAGCGCTATCAGAAGTTAATGGAAGCCGGAAACGGTCCTTCACAGCAGTCATTGTTTCCTCAGGTGCTTGAACTGGCTGCCGGAGACTATGAAGTTCTGAAAGAAATCAATGCAGATATCCGTTCACTGGGTTTTGACCTCCAGGAATTCGGACAAAATGCTTTTGTAATACACGGCACCCCAGCCGACATTCCCGCCGGTGATGAGAAACGAATGATAGAAAAACTGATTGAGCAGTTTAAAAACAATCAGTCGCAGCTAAATGTTGACAGACGTGAAGTGCTTATAAGGTCAATGGCCAGGAACAGCAGCCTCAAAAACGGAAAGCACCTCACTCCCAAAGAAATGAAACAACTTCTTGATGAATTGTTTGCCTGTGAGAAACCATTTCTCAGCATTGATGGAAAGTCGACAGTGGTCAGAATGAGCCTGGAAGAAATTAAGGAAATGTTTAGAAAATAAGACACTTGAGCATGCCCGTAAGGCATGCAGCATTTTATGGAACAATACCGACCACAGCGTTTTAGTTTTCTCCCTGAAGTTGTAAAGAATCTGCTCATTATCAATGGCATTTTTTTTCTGGCAACGGTTGTACTTCAGCAGCAGGGAATCGATCTGAATGACATGCTTGGTCTTCACTATTATGAAGCCGAGAAATTCAAGTGGTGGCAATTTTTTACTTACATGTTCATGCATGGAAGTTTTGGCCATATTTTTTTTAACATGTTTGCGTTATGGATGTTCGGTGCTGCGCTTGAAAATGTGTGGGGAGGTAGAAAATTTCTGAATTATTATTTTATCACAGGATTGGGCGCCGCGCTGGTACAACAGACAATAGTACATTTTGAAATGCAACCGGCCATTTCTTATATGAATGATTATATCGCTACTCCTGACTACGAGAAACTAAAAGGCTTTGCCAATAGCGTTGCATTCACGAAGTTTTCCTCCCAGGAGATGTCGGAGCATTTCAATGAGTTTATTGCTAAATTTAATGTGCTTGTAAATACTGATTATGCCGGGGCGATGTCGATGAGCGTTGATTATATGAAGGAGTTTCGTGCAGATGTGATGAATGCACCTGTCGTTGTTGGGGCCTCCGGTGCCGTATTCGGACTCTTGCTTGCTTATGGTATG
>CAYHHK010000002.1:80367-91394 GCA_964356415.1 uncultured Flavobacteriales bacterium | reverse complement strand
TGGATGCCTATTTCATTCCTTCGCAATGGCTTGCTGTACCTGCTTCTGTACCTGCGCTTATATTCAAGCCATGGACGCTCGTGACATACATGTTTTACCATGAAGACTTTTTCCATATACTTTTCAATATGTTGTGGCTTTTCTGGATGGGAAAAATTTTTCAGGAATATTTAGGCAATAAGAAATTACTTAGTACTTATATTCTTGGTGGTATCAGCGGAGCGTTGTTGTATATTATCGCTTACAATGTTTTTCCGCTTTTCAGTGAAACGGTTGGTTACTCTTTCGCACTTGGCGCTTCAGCAGGTGTTCTGGCCATCACCATTGCTACAGCAACTTTACTTCCCGATTACAGGGTAAGCATAATGTTCATTGGTCCTATTGCATTGAAATATATTGCCATTGTTTCCGTATTTCTGGATCTGATCAGTGTTAGTGGTTCCAATGCCGGCGGACATATCGCTCACCTTGGTGGTGCATTCTTCGGATTTATTTATGTAAAGCAAGTGAAGCAGGGACGCGACCTGGCGCTTGGGTTTAACAACTTTATTGTCCGGTTAGCAACCATCTTCAAGGGTCGGACTAAAATGAAGGTAAGCTATAAGCGTGCAAAAGGAGACGATGATTTTGTATCAGCCAGAAAAGCGAACCAGGAGCGCACAGATGAAATCCTTGATAAGATCAGCAAGTCGGGCTATGGCAGCCTGACCAATGAAGAGCGCGATTTTCTGTTTAAGACGAGTCGTGACTCATGAAGTAAGAGTTTAATCTAAAGAATTCCCCGCCTCGTCTCGACTTAGGCGATACGAGGCGTAAATATAAATTCAGCCACTAATTACACTAATTCACACGAAACATTATTGCAATGCATGCATCAATTTGTGATAATTCGTGTAATTCGTGGCAAGATACTTCATCTCGCTTTAGGCGAGGCGGGGTTATTCAATAATTGCAAATAAGCCCTATCTTTTGAATCAGGAAAAAAAAACAAGTTCATTTCTTTATAAGCTGTTGTTCGTGCTGAACATGGTCAGCATTTTTTTTCTTTTGCTTTCATACCTCGCATCTTTCATTTCTCCTGACGGGAATTTCTGGTGGCTTCAGTTGATAGCACTCACTTATGGACTTTTGCTGCTTGTTAACCTGGCATTTATACTCTATTGGATCATACGTAAACGGAATGCATTCTGGTATTCCGCCATCGCAATTCTTTTAGGATACTCTAAGATATTCGGCATAGTGGAGCCGAGGATTTCGATGAATAACGAACCGGTTAAAAATGCTGAAACCGAATTTCCGATAAAGGTCATGTCTTTCAATGTCCGGTTGTTTGATCTATATAATTGGTTTCATAATGCTGAAACACGCGGAAAGATTTTCGGTTTTCTTGAAAATGAGTCTCCCGACATCGTTTGTTTCCAGGAATATTATTCATCAGACAGAAAGTTGTCTGATTTTAACAACAATGAAGTTTTGCCGAAAGTACTCGGTGCTGAATTCTCGCACATTGAATATACGGTTTCGCTTCGCGATTCAGATCACTTTGGCATAGCCATCTTCAGTAAGTATCCCATCATCAAAAAAGAAGCAGTGCATTTTGAAAAGCGCGGAGGGAATATTTTTATTTATGCCGATGTGAAGATAGGTGGTGATACCATTCGCATTTTTAACACACACCTTGAAAGCATCCGATTCCGGAATGAAGATTACAAGTATCTTTCAAACCTCAGGAATGACGTTGAGCAGGATGAAATGGCCGGTGGTATTAAAATTCTCAACAGGCTGAAACGTGCGTATGGTAAGCGCGCCAAACAGGTCGATAAGTTGAAAATAGAAATTGATAAAAGTCCTTACCCTGTTATTGTAGCGGGTGATTTTAATGATACGCCTTCATCTTATACATATCATCATATTTGTGATAACCTAAAAGATGCTTTCCGTGAAAGCGGCAGCGGGTTCGGAAAAACATATGCGGGATTGTTTCCCAGCTTTCGAATTGATTACCTGCTTCATTCGGAAGACATTTATTCATCAAATTACACCACCCACCACGAAAAAATTTCTGACCACTATCCGGTCACTGCGTGGTTTGGATTCAAAAAATAATTTCTATTATTCTTTGTTTCTCTTGGGCATTACAAATTCAATTGGCAGAATATACCTTGTGTCGACATTCGTTTCGCCTATTTTTCCGGGAATCCATTCAGGCATCATGTGGACTACACGTAGTGCTTCGTCATCCAGTTGCTGATTTACTCCGCTCAATACTTTTATATCTTTTATTTTTCCTGTGTAATCGATAAGGAAGCCGACAAAAACGCGGCCATGGATCCATGCGAGCTTAGCTTCCTGTGGATAACGAAGATTATTCTTTAGGAAAGAGATCAGGCTGTCCTCGCCACCCGGAAATTGTGGCTGGCTTTGAACAACAGTTACGCCGAATCCTGCCTTTACATGATCCTGCGCATACAATTTGCCAACGGAAATTGAAAGCATTAACAGGCAAATAATTAGTCTTGTTGTTTTCATTCAATGTGAGTTTATATGGATAAATTTCTTCTTGCTCATTTTCATCCTGAATCAAACTTACACCATTCATGCATTGCGGGCAAATATTTTTCTTTTAGAAAAAGGAAAGGCGAAACAGGCCTGATTTTTTAAGCCATTCTCTTGTTATCTTTACAAAACATATTTAATAGCCACTTCAATGAAAAAGCACTTATTATTAATTATTGTCTCGATTCTCATAGCTGTTTCCGGGTATTTCTTTTTGAATAAAAAAAAATCAGGAGTTGTTTTTGGCAATTATGAAGATGAAAAGTTCAATTCAGAAGCGTGGGACGCCATGCAGTTTGTCTCCACCGCTGCTTCTTATCCGTATGCCGATATTCCTGGAATGGGTTATGCACAGGCATTTCAACAATATAATTCGACGTTTGCCACTAATAACCTCAGAACGCAAAGCGTTGCGCCTTGGCAAAGTATCGGCCCCAATAATTTAGGCGGTAGAACATTGTGCATAGCATTTGACCCTGCAGATACTTCAACCATCTGGCTTGGTTCAGCTTCCGGTGGCCTCTGGAAATCTACAACAGGCGGCATCGGCCAGCAGGCATGGACATATGTCCCAACAGGTTTTCCGGTGCGTGGCGTGAGTTGTATTTCCATCAACCACAATAATCCCAATGAGATGTACATCGGTACAGGGGAGGTGCATACACATGCAAGTGCCGTAAATGGTCTTATTGAACGGCCTACAAGAGGAAGCGTAGGCATCGGTATTTTGAAAAGTATGGATGGCGGAATTACATGGGCACCATCGTTGAACTGGAATTATGATCAGACGCGCGGCATCTGGGATATGGTGATGAATCCGAATAACACCAATGAAGTATATGCCGCAACAACAGAAGGTATTTATCAGACAACAGACGGAGGCGCAACATGGAACCTTGTCTTGAATGAACTGATGGTCATGGATCTTTCCATGGATCCTGTCAATCCATTAACAGTTTATGCAGGAGTTGGAAATACAAATAGTCCTTCACATGGTATCTGGAGAACCACCAACGGTGGTGCCAACTGGACTCACCTGACCAATGGACTGCCACCGGGCACAAACCAGGGACGAATATCACTCCGTATCAATTCAGTCAATCACAATACAGTTTATGCTCTTATTGCTGATCTGTACAGCACCATTGGTTTGTACCGTTCCTATGATGCCGGTAATACCTGGAACTTTGTGAACGGAACTGAAATCGTTTCCTATCAGGGTTGGTATGCAAAAGGATTATGGATTAGCACTAACGACACTTCGCGACTCATGTTTGGAGGAGTACAGGTGTTCAGGAGCGATGACAACGGAAATAATATTTTTCGGGTGTCTAACATTAATTTTCAGACAGATTACATCCATGTTGACATTCACGACATCGTTGCCAATCCGCTTGATCCGGATATGCTCTATGTTCTTACAGACGGTGGTTTATACAGGAGCGATGATTTCGGAGACAGCTATTATGCCTGCACCGATGGTTATATAACTTCACAATTTTATATTGGCGCAGTTTCAGCAACAGATCCTAACCTGATGCTTGCCGGAGCACAGGACAATTACACAAACAGATACAATGGCACTGTTTACTGGGATCAGGTTTTTGGCGGCGACGGTTCATTTTGCGCCATTAATCCGGATGATGATTACATCGCGTACTGTTCCTATCAATACCTGAACATTCAACGTAGCGATGACCGTGGCTTTAACTGGTACGACATTTTTGATCACAACAGCAATTCTTCAGGAGCAAATACTGTTGCATTCATCGCACCTTTTGTTCTTTGTCACTCAAACCTGAACGTAATGTATGCTGCTTCAGATACTTTATATAGAAGTGACGATGCCGGTTTTACATGGTATCCGCAATCGGGTGATATTGATGCGGGCAATCCGGGTCTTTCAATTGCAGTATCATACACGAACACCGATTCACTTTATATTACCACAGCACCAGATGTTGCGCGCCCGATGCATGTCTTAAAAAGTACAGATGGCGGTATTACGTTAACGGATATTTCAGGAAATCTTCCGAACCGCTTTCCAAGAGACATTGCCGTGAATCCGCAAAATAGCAGTGAAGTTTACGTTGTGTTTTCCGGATTCGGTACAGGACATATTTTTAAATCAACAGATGCCGGTTCAACATGGACTGACCAAACCGGAATACTTCCTGACCTTCCTTTTCATACCATTGAGATATTGCCGGCAGCTCCTGAAACCTTATTTGTTGGTTCCGATTTAGGAGTATTTGCTTCCATCAACGGAGGGGCTTCCTGGTATGCATTCAATATGGGCCTGCCTGAAGGCGTAATGGTCTTTGACCTTCGGTATTCACCTTACGATAATTCGCTTGTTGCATTTACCCATGGCAATGGAATTTATAAAGTTTCTTTGACCGATATCAATACGCCTGTTACTCCTGCTTCCTTCGCTCAGGATTTTATTCAGAAGATCATTTCTAACCCGGTAAAGAATGAACTTTTAATGGTTTTCAATTCTTCCGTTAACGGAACTGCACATTTCCTGATTTATGATGCAGGTGGAAAATGCATGAGCAAGAACAAGAACGAAATTATTGCCGGCG
Organism: uncultured Flavobacteriales bacterium; assembly: GCA_964356415.1. Lineage (GTDB taxonomy): Bacteria > Bacteroidota > Bacteroidia > AKYH767-A > 2013-40CM-41-45 > JAPLDB01. The sequence continues at coordinate 86,250 of CAYHHK010000002.1, read as the reverse complement.
GAAAAAATTTCATTAACCTTGATGTATCCGGGCTGGCACAGGGTGTTTATTTTCTCAATACTGAACTGGGAAATAAAATCGTTGCAACGAAATTTGTAGTGGTGAAATAGTCCCTTTGAATGCCTGCCTGAATTATTTTATTTTTTTTCTCATTTTAAAAAAGGTAGGAATTGCCATAATTATTGGCGAGAATCTGTAGAAAATTTCCAAGTTTGGATGAAAAGTGAAGTTATTCTTTGAAACTCTATTTCTTTTTTTTAAATTCAAAAGAATCGGTTATTTCGCTTTCAACACATCAGGCACTTTCAACAGTCAGGTTAACAAGGCAGGTTACCTTCCGGATGCTGCTAAAACTTAGGTTATGAAAAAATTGCTCACTTTAATCGGGACTTCCGCGGTTCTGTTTTTATTCGACAATCCGGATGCACAGAGCGCATGCAATGCGGTTGCCGGACTCACTACGTCAAACATTACGAATGTGAGTGCAAAACTAAAATGGACTACAGTGAGTTGCGATAGTTTTCTTGTAAGGTATTTTAATGTGGCCAATCCGAACACCATTTTTTATAAAACTGTTTCTTCAGGTTCGGCTACTTCAGTTACAATAACCAGTCTCTATCCTAATACAAATTACAGCTGGATGATTCGTACCTATTGTAGCGGCGGTCAATCAGGGCCATACCAGACAACTCCCGGCACTTTCACCACTTTGAACACTGCTGCGTATTGTCTTGTTCCAAATTTGACAACAACTTCATCCGCAACCGCCAACAGTGCAGTGCTAAACTGGAATACCCTGGTAAGCGCCGACAGCTTTCAGGTGAAGTACAACGTAACAGGTACATCCAATTTTATTTGGGTGAGGGTAGCAGGATCACAACATTCCTACAATCTAGGCGGGCTTGCATCCAATACAGGATATACCTGGATCGTTTGCGGATTTTGTAGTGGCGGTACAACCACTTCGTACTCCTCCTCCAATACATTTACAACTTTGTCATCTTCCTGCGCGCCTCCTAATGTGAACTTATTTACCAACGGCAGCGTCACCGGTTCTTCTGCAACCATGGGCTGGGCAGCCGTTTCAGGTGCTGTAAGCTATAATGTTAAATACGCAATTCGTTATTCAGGCAACTGGATAACAGTTAACTCAACAACTACTTCCAAGAATGTTACAGGACTGACAGGTTCAACATGGTATGAGTTTCAGGTACAAACAGTTTGTTCAAACGGAACAAGTGCTTATTCTTCTTCTGGGATCTTTCAGACAACTTCGTCAACACTATCCTTAACACGCGGACCCTACCTTCAGCTATCAACCACCAGTTCAATCTTTATCCGATGGAGAACAAGTATAGCAAGCAACTCGAAGGTAGTTTACGGTACTACCCTCGGAACGTATCCGTATTCAGCATCAAACAGCACATCATCCACAGAGCATACCATTCAACTTACGGGGCTTTCCACCAATACAAAGTACTTTTATAAGATAGGCTCCAGCACAGTTACATTGCAGGGAGATTCATCTAATTATTTTTATACAAATCCTGCCGTTGGTTCTACAGGAACCGTTCGCATCTGGGCTATTGGTGATTATGGAGTAGGCACTTCACAACAATCTTCTGTTCGTGATGCTTACAAGAATTACCGCGGATCAAATTACACCAATGTGTGGCTCAGTGTAGGTGACAATGCGTATGCAGACGGAACTGATGCTGAATTTACGAGCTACGTTTTTAATTATTACCAGGAGGCATTTAAAAAGTGGGTGCTATGGCCAACAACCGGTAACCATGATCTACATAGCGCCAGTGCTTCTTCGCAAACAGGTCCATTCTTTGATATTTTTACTCTTCCAAAAACCGCTCAGGCAGGCGGGGTTGCATCTAACACTGAGGCTTATTTCTCATTTAACTATGCCAATGTTCATTTTGTCTCCCTTGAATCGTATGATGCATCCTTCAGGTCATCGACAGGCGCCATGGCTACCTGGCTTACCAATGATCTGAATGCAAATACCCAACGTTGGACGGTTGTTTATTTCCATCACCCTCCTTACACGAAAGGCTCTCATGATTCAGATGTGGATGCTGAGCAGATCGGCATGCGCACGAACATTATTCCAATCCTAGAGGCACATAAGGTTGACCTAGTTCTTGGCGGACATAGCCATGCATACGAGCGTTCATACTTGATCAAAGGACATGCAGGACTTGAAAACACTTTTACTTCTGCCATGAAGGTGAGTAGCAATACAGGTATTTACCCTAATTCATATGTAAAATCATCGCCCAATTTTGACGGAACTGTGTATGTTGTTTGTGGCTCATCTTCTCAGGTGGGAAGCACCTCAACAGGATGGCCGCACAATGCTATGTACGTCTCTTCAAATACCAAGTATGGGTCAATGGCTATTGATGTAACCGGAGACCGCCTTGATGCAAAATTTGTGTTGAGTGACGGATCAATATGGGATCAGTTTACCATGCAAAAATCGGGTGTGCGTATAGCCGGATCAATGGAGGGCTCATTGGTGAATGATTTATCTGTGTTTCCAAATCCGTCTTCAGGTCAGTTTACAATTGCATTCCCGGCACCTAAATCAAATACGCGTATTTCAGTTTATGATATCAATGGCCGTCAGGTGTATTTTACCGAGGTGGCGAAAAGTGAAGCACTTGAACCTGTTGAGATCAGGATCAACAGGACTGATATGTTTGTTCGCCGGGGAATATATTTTGTTCGGCTTGAAAGTGATGAACAGGTGATTACCAAAAAACTTTTGATTGAAGATTGATAATTATTTTACCATGAGAAAAGGCACTCTGCAATTGGAGGGTGTTTTTTTTGGAATTCTCCGTTGTTGATATTTTGTCAAAGCAGAATGATATAATCAGTTGACATCAGTTAGTTTTGTGACTCCTAAAATGAAATTATGAGTACACATAAATATGATCTTGTCATGCTTGTCGATGACAATGAACTAGACAACTTCGTTAATAAGAAGATGATCGAGGCCGAATCATTTGCCGGCGCTACAACTATACATCCGTCTGCGCTCACTGCACTTGATTACCTGAAAAAAAATGCGGAGACTCCCGAATTGATTCCCGGTCTTATCTTCCTGGATATCATGATGCCTGAGATGGATGGTTTCGGTTTTCTGGATGCATTTGAAAAGCTAGCTGACTCTGTTAAAATAAAATGCAAGATCGTGATGCTTTCAACGAGCGACAGTTTCAAAGACCTTAACCGTGCAAATCAGAACAAGTACGTGAAACGCTTTCTGAATAAGCCTTTGAGCGCACAGGTACTAGCCGCGCTGAATATCTGAATTGTTGCTTTTTAATATCTTTGCCAATCTTTCAAAGATTTTCTGATGGATAATTATACCTACAAACACATTTTATTGATCGAGGACAGCGAGATTGATGTGCTGGTTTACAGGAGGCTTATGGAGTTGATGAACTTCGCTTCCCATGTTACCATCACCTCAACAGCTGAAGAAGCAGTTGATTTTCTCAGGCATGAAGTAACCAATGAGGATCAGGCACCTGACCTTATATTACTTGATATGCATCTTCCCGGAATGAGCGGCTTCGATTTTCTGGAACTGTTCAATGCCCTTCCCGCATTCATTCTGAATAAAACCAGAGTTGTAGTACTTTCTGTTTTTCAGAAACAGGAAGAGATCGACAAACTATCTGAAAATAAATATGTTTCAGGTCAATTGGAAAAACCCCTCACGCAGGAATCTTTACGGAAAATGGCTGGATGGAAGGAGTTGGCTTCAGGAGTTTCGTCAGCTTTCTGAGTTACCGCTTCTTTTTAAAGAAGTCCTTCATCAGCGTTGCGCACTCGGTTTCAAGTACACCGCCAACAAGCACGGTTCTCGGATGCAAAATTCCTTTATTGATTAATAGAAATCCCCTTTTTTCATCCCTGGCACCGTAAACAATTTTGCTGATGTGGGTCCAGAAACTGGCTCCTGCACACATCACGCATGGTTCAATCGTGACGTAAAGCGTACATTCTTCCAGGTATTTGCCTCCGATATAATTGGAAGCAGATGTAAATGCCTGCATCTCAGCATGAGCCGTAACATCAATAAGCCTTTCGGTAAGGTTGTAACCACGGGCAATGATTTTATTCCGGCAAACGATCACTGCTCCTATAGGTACTTCATCCTCTGCAAGTGCCTTATGCGCTTCTTTCAGCGCCTCATGCATATAGTATTCATCTGTGTTCAGATTCATGCCATAAAGTAAAGGTTTCCGGCCCGTTTTTGGAAATGAAAAACTTACCTTAACTTTGTTCACTAACTATAAAATGACATAAAATGAAAACATTAAGAAAAATTTCTCTCGTATTTATTGCTTCTCTTGTGGCCTTTTCTATCGCAAATGCTCAAGGGGTTTATGTTAACCTCGGCTTGGGATATAATCTCAATGCGGCAAAACAAGTGATTGGAACCAATCAAACCATTGGAAATACACCAACCGTTGAAAATGTTAATGGTTCTTACGGTAAAGGATTTGGATTCGGGCTTGGACTTGGATATTTGTTTACAGAAAATGTTGGCGCTGAGTTAGGTTTCTCAATGTTGTTTGGTTCGAAATACAAAACAACCTACAGCGATGATCAGGGTAGTACAGGAAACGGGGAAGCTAAGGGGAAAATCATTCGAATCACCCCGGCTTTAAAAGTTACCGGTGGAGAAAAAATGAAACCGTATGCAAAGTTTGGACTGGTTCTTGGCTTGGGTGCAAAAGGAGAAATGACTTACAATGAGACAGGCGTTGGATATACGCTCAAGGTTACAGAGAAATACTCTGGTGGCATGTCAATGGGTTGGATGGGAGCATTTGGTGTTGACTATGAACTATCAGACATGCTGGGAATTTTCCTCGAGCTTAACAGCATCAATCAGACATGGGCACCCGAAAAGAATGCATGGTCTATTACCCAAACTTCAGGAAATTTTTCTGAGTCGGAATCAGGAAACCAAACTTATGAGGACAAACTTTCTGGTACGCAAAGCGAATCCGCAATATTCGGCGTAGACAATCAGGAGTTAAAGGAATACCATCCCTTCAGCAGTTTCGGAATTCACATAGGAGCGAAACTTGCTTTCTGAAGCTATAAATAAAAAATCAGGTCAAAGACTTCTATCAAAGGCTGCCTCATCCAGGCAGCTTTTTTTATATCAATCGTCCGTTTCTAATTTCTATTTTCGCAATCCAATTTCTTAGCTATGCTTCGTACGCACACCTGTGGTGAACTCACATTAAAAAATGCCGGAAAAAAAGTAACGCTTTGCGGATGGCTCCAGCGCTCCCGCGATTTGGGAGGAATGACCTTTACCGACCTGCGCGACCGGTATGGCATTACCCAACTGGTTTTCAATATGGACAGCAATGCTGCATTGTGTGAACAGGCGCGCAAACTGGGACGTGAGTATGTGATCAAGGTCTCCGGAACCGTTGCCGAAAGAAGCAATAAGAATGCAAAGATGAGCACGGGTGATATTGAAATCAACGTGGAGCAACTTGAAGTGCTCAATACTTCTTTACTGCCTCCATTCACAATTGAGGAGAATACTGATGGCGGTGATGAGATCAGGATGAAATACAGATACCTCGACATCAGGAGAAACCCCGTAAAGGAATCGTTACTGCTGCGCGCACAGGTTGCTGCAGAGACACGTAACTATTTGTACGCCCAAAATTTTTGTGAAATAGAAACACCCGTTTTGATTAAGTCAACTCCTGAAGGGGCACGCGATTTTGTAGTGCCTTCCCGCATGAACCAGGGAGAGTTTTATGCATTGCCTCAGTCGCCGCAAACATTTAAACAACTGCTTATGGTTGCCGGTATGGACCG
>CAYHHK010000002.1:13378-80267 GCA_964356415.1 uncultured Flavobacteriales bacterium | reverse complement strand
TTGCTTGAATACAACGATGAGCAAAAACGCTGGTTTGCCATGCACCATCCATTCACTTCACCGAAGCCTGAAGATATTTCCCTGCTTGAGACGGATCCCGGAGCCGTTCGGGCAAATGCATACGACCTTGTCATCAACGGAACAGAAATAGGAGGGGGGTCCATCCGGATTCACAATAAAGAACTCCAGAAAAAAATGTTTTCCGTGCTTGGCTTTACCGATGAAGATGCGCAAAACCAGTTCGGCTTTTTGATGAATGCTTTTGAATTCGGGGCACCACCTCATGGCGGTATTGCATTTGGCTTCGACCGCCTGTGTGCTATGTTTGGCGGCAGCGACAGCATCAGGGATTACATCGCCTTTCCAAAGAATAATTCCGGCCGTGATGTGATGATTGACTCGCCTTCAAAAATTTCTGAGGAGCAAATGAAAGAACTTGGGATACGAATTGCAAATTAACACGAATTTTCATATTGCGAATTTGTAGAATACTGATACTGAACATATTTTTTGGAATAGTATCAAAGTGGTCACGGAGTATCGGTGAACAGAATTACCATTCCCCAAATTACACGGATTCCAGTTCAAATTTTTACATCAACACATCTACTCATCAACCCGAACCGTATCCAGATTGATCTTTCTTTCCACCAGTTTTTTAGCAGGGTACCAGGCTGCAAAACTTCCAATGATAAAGACAGTTAGAAAAACATAAATAAAATCAACAGCCTTCATTGACACTGGATATGCATCAATCACAAAACTCCCGCTATTGCCAAGCTGGATAAATCCAAAATGCTGCTGAAGAAAACAGATCATGCCACCGAAGAACAAACCCAGTCCGGCACCGATAAACGTAATCATTAATCCTTCAGCAAAAAATATTTTACGGATGAGCACTGAATGGGCTCCCATGCTGTAAAATACTGCAATGTCTTTTTTCTTTTCAATGATAAGCATAGTAAGTGAACCAACTACATTGAATGTTGCAATTAATAGTATAAAAGCAAGTATCAGAAAGACTGCCCATTTTTCACTTTTCATGATGCGGTAAAGCAAGGCATGTTGCTCAAAGCGTGATTGCACCTTGAATTTATTTCCAAGCAGTTCTGTTAACCGTGTTTCTATTTCATCAGTGTCTGCACCTTTCTTAATTGCAACTTCAATAGAAGAAACATCACTGTCGTTTTCAAGCATTTCTCTTGCAAAACGAATCGGGACCAGGATGTATTTGCTGTCGAATTCTTGTTGAATAGCAAAAACACCCGATGGAGATATAAACTTTCTATTGAAAGCTTCTTCGGGATGGTTGAGTGAGCCGGCATCTTTTCTAGGTGCATAAATATCCAGCTGGCTGAAGAAATCGCCCATGTTAAGTTGCAGATTGTAAGCAATCCCACCGCCTACTACAGCAAAATCTGTATCTCCTGAGGTTAGCTCAAATTTCCACTTCTTTTCTCGGATACCCTGATCATCTTCTTGTAAGGGTGCATCTTTTCGGGAATCAACCATCATCGTATCCACACCACTAACTTTTGCGAAAGTTTCATCGACACCTTTTATGGTGGCTAAGTATTGTTTGTCGTGGTATTTAACGAGTGCATTTTCTTCGAGTGAAAGTGATACAGATATAATCCCATCCGTTTTTTTAATGGCTTCGATAGCCGAAGAATCAGGAATAAATGTTTTGCCGGCAACGGCCGTTATTTTTATATCGGGATCAAACGAATTATACAATGAAATTACCAGCGATTCAAATCCGTTGAAAACAGAAAGCACAATCACCAAAGCCCCGGTTCCGATCATGACCCCCAGCATAGAAATCATCGAAACGATATTAATGGCTCGTTGTGATTTCTTTGAAAAGAAATACCTTTTGGCGATAAAAAGCGGCAGATTCAACGTAAAATTTGTTTCAGCGAAAGTACAAAGGGAAAAACGGATAACGTGAAATATGTGTAAAGGTTCTTTTTGGGGCGAATTTGAAGGTTGTTAGTTCATTATTTATACCCTTGAAGTTGTCCATTCCAAATGAACCGTTATCTTTGCGCCCCCTTAAAAAGAATTACTAAATAATTGATAAAGAAATGACTAAAGCAGAATTGGTGAATGCTATCTCAGAAAAAACAGGCATTGAGAAGAACATGGTACTCAATGTAGTTGAAGCTACAATGAAAGTGGTAAAAACAACGATGGCAGATGGCGAAAATGTATATCTCCGCGGATTTGGCAGTTTTATCGTAAAGAAAAGGGCTCAAAAAATCGGAAGAATCATTGCAAAGAATACAACGATAGTTATTCCGGCACATCATATTCCGGCATTTAAACCTGCAAAGACTTTTGCAAGCAAGGTAAAAAATGCAAAGGTGAAAGCCAATCAAACTTCTGAAGCGATTGATTAATGCAGGCGAGAAGCCAACAGTTGTTATTGGTTGCAGGTGCATTGGTGCTTACCATTGCTTTATACTTTGCCCCTCAGAAGGTTGTCAGGGAAAATAAAGCAACAGAAACTGAAATCCCCGCTTTTAAAATGCAATTGAATACAGCTAAAAGCGGACTGCAACGCCAAGAAGCCGATATAATTTCTGCACTCGAATCGGAACTCAGCAAAGAAGCAGGCAATGTTTCACTAATGGATTCTTTGGGAAGACGTTGGGATGCTTTGCAAAAGCCGGCAATTGCAGCGCATTACTTCGAGCAACATGCTTTGTTAGATCAGGATGAAAAAAGCTGGCTGAATGCAGCATACAGGTACTTTGATGCATTCAAGTCAACTACAGATTCGATGCAGAGGAATGAAATGGTTGGTAATGCGATCAGATGTTACGAGACGGTGCTGAAAGTAAATCCCAAGAACCTCGATGCAAAAACGGATCTTGGGATCTGTTATACTGAAGGAACCACTAATCCGATGCAGGGGATTATGATGTTGAGGGATGTTGTGAAGGAAAACCCTGAGCACGAAAATGCTCAATTTAACCTTGGCGTTCTTTCAATGCGCTCAGGTCAATATGAAAAGGCAGCGGAGCGTTTTCAGAAAGTTCTTTCCATCAACCCTGAAAGGAAGGAAATGTATCTGATGACAGGAAAAGTATACTTGATGGCAGGGAATATGGCGAAAGCTGCTGAAAATTTTGAAAAATTGAAAAAAGAATCGGCTGATGCAACCCTGGTTGCCGAGGCAAATAATTATATTAATCAAATTTCTAATCATTAAAAAACACTTGCATTATGCCAAGCGGAAAAAAACGTAAGAGACATAAAATGGCTACGCACAAGCGTAAAAAACGTCTCCGTAAGAACAGACATAAGAAGAAATAGCATCCGGTGGATGAAAATTCCGCTTGTGCTTTTTATTGCCTGAAGACAGGCAGGTTAGCCGTTAATCATTCATAGCCCTGAAGATGGGCAGGTTTCCCGTAAGTAATATTGTTTCGCGGAGCCGGTAATTTTAACTGTTAATTTATTCCTTGATGCATGATGAGTCATGCATATCTTCCTGAAGTTTGTTCAATTCCTGATGCCGCTTTGCGGGCGCAATGTTTTTTAAATAAAACATTTTTAATTGAACAGTGAACTAATCATCAACTCAGCACCGGGTGAGGTAAATATTGCCTTGCTTGAAAACAAGCAGCTGGTTGAGCTAAACAAAGACAAAAAGGATCAGTCCTTTGCTGTCGGAGATATTTATCTCGGCAGGGTCAAGAAATTAATACCAAGTCTGAATGCAGCCTTCGTTGACGTAGGTCATGAGAAAGATGCATTCCTTCACTATCTCGATCTTGGACCTCAGGTCAATTCACTGGTGAAGCTCATCAAGCTTTCCACTACGGCAGGGAAGACCCCTGACCCTATGATGGTGAACTTTGAAAATGAGAAAGACATTAACAAGGGCGGGAAGATCAACCAGGTACTGACTGTGAACCAGTGGGTAATGGTACAGGTCGCCAAAGAACCCATTTCCAGTAAAGGTCCCCGGATCACTTCGGAAATTTCTCTGGCAGGCAGATTCGTCGTGCTGATCCCATTCTCCGACCACATTTCAGTATCGCAGAAGATCAAAAGTGCTGATGAGCGCATGCGCCTCAAAAGGCTTGTGCAAAGCATCAAACCGAAAAATTTCGGACTTATCGTGCGTACTGTTGCCGATGGCAAAAAAACAGCTGAACTTGATAAAGACGTTCAGGATCTGGTGTCCAAATGGAAGGCAGCTTTCGAACAGTTAAAATCAGCAAAGCCACCACAGAAAATACTTGGTGAACTCAACCGGACTTCTACAATCCTCCGTGACCTGCTCAGCCCTAATTTTAATAGCATCCACGTGAACGATCCTGTGATGTATGATGAAATTCAGAATTACCTTTCTTCTATTTCATCTGAACAGGCCGACATTGTCAAGTTATACAAAGGCAAGCAGCCCATTTTTGAGCATTTCGGAATTGAGAAACAGATCAAAGCCGCTTTCGGAAAAACAGTGACAATGAGTACAGGTTCATACCTGGTGATTGAACACACTGAAGCCATGCACGTAATTGACGTGAACAGCGGAGGACGGGCCCGCATCGCCGATGCCACACAGGAATCGAATGCCTTACAGACCAACATGGAAGCAGCATCAGAAATTGCACGCCAGCTCCGCCTTCGTGATATGGGCGGCATCATTGTAGTTGACTTTATCGACATGTCAAATCCTGCCAATAAGAAGGCGCTCTACGATCACATGAAGAAGGAAATGAGCCGCGACCGTGCGCGCCATACTATTTTGCCGCCAAGTAAATTCGGACTTATTCAGATCACCCGTGAACGCGTTCGCCCTGAAACAAATATTACTACCGTAGAAAAATGTCCTGCCTGTGATGGTACGGGTGAAATTAAAGCGAGCATATTACTTGTGGATGAAATCGAGAATAATCTCCGTTATTTTGTGCAGGAGCAGAATGAAAAGGAACTCATCATTCAGGTGCATCCTTACCTGGAGGCCTACCTCAACAAGGGATTATTTTTCAATACGATGGTGAATAAATGGAAGAAAAAGTTCAAAGCAAAATTGAAAGTGCTTCCGAATCAGACCTACCATTTTATGGAGTACCACTTTTTTAATAAGTCGGAAGAGGAAATTAAGATTTAGTTGAATTGTTTATAGGTTGATTTGTTGAATGGTTGAATAGTTGATTTTGGGACCGGTTGATGATAACAAATGGCAGTTTTGATTACAATCGGCATGGTTTCATATGACAATTATTGCACAGGACAACAAAGAGTAACAAATTTTTATTTCCGGATTAGATATTTTTACTGATTCCTCATTTTGTCGCGAAGCTTCAGCACCCACCGAAGCATCGTAGGGAATGATAGCGATTAGTATTTTATATGGGAGATAATAGGAGTTGAATTGGAACGGGCTCCCGGAATCTCCCATAAATTATATCGCAATGCTGTCATTCCGATCTCGCCTCCGAGACTTCTGGGCGAGAGAGGGATCCCTTAGATTCAAACTGACCCACAACCAGGTCTGGCGGTTTTTTGCTTTTCAAATACAATTCCATAGTTTCGCATTACCAACCAACTAAATCTACTCTCAATGAAAATCGTAAAGAAAATTTTAATTGTTCTGGCTGTGCTTGTTGCAATCGTTGCAATTGCAGGCATGTTTATGTCTCCAAAAGTGCATGTGGAAAGAAGCATGGAGATGAAAGCCTCTCCTGAAGCGGTTTACAATCAGATCGCTGATCTCACAATGTGGGACAACTGGATGCCGTGGAACAAACTTGATCCGAACATGAAAAAAACATTTGGTGAAAAAACATCAGGTGAAGGAGCAACTTATTCATGGGAAAGTAACAATAGTGATGTTGGGACCGGAACCATCACAATTACAAAAGCAGTTCAAAATGAATTGGTAGAAACAAACCTCGATTTTAAAGAACATGGAACTGCATCCGGCGGTTATAAAGTTGAAAAAACCGACAATGGCTCAAAGGTAACATGGTCAATGGACATGGATATGGGTGGAAATCCATTCATGCGGATCATGGGCTCTATGATGGACAAGATGATGGGCCCTCAGTTTGACAAAGGGCTCCATTCACTGGATTCGTCAGCATCTGCAATGCCTGCAGCTCCGGAAGTTGCTCCAATTGACAGCACTGTAATGCCTCCTGCTGATTCGACAGCTGCTGCGATGAAATAATATCCAGAAAAAAAATAATATGAGCGGCCTTGCCTATAGCGGGGCTGCTTTTTATTCTTTAGTCTTTATTCTTTATTCTATTGTCTTTTTTTGCCAACTGCTAACTGCCTACTGCTTCCACCCAAAGTCGGCTGTTCCTTCTTTCTTCTCATATTTGCATTTGATGTCAGACATTAAATTACTACTTGAGAAAGCCCGTGCCTACTGCGTCTACCAGGAACGCAGCCAGCAGGAGGTACGCGATAAACTCTACGACTGGGGATTGCACCGCACAGAAGTGGAGCAATGCATAGCCCAGCTTGTTTCAGAAAATTATTTAAATGAACAGCGTTTCGCCATTGCATTTGCAGGTGGAAAATTCAGAATGAAAGAGTGGGGGAGGATCAAAATAAAGCTGGCCCTCAAACAAAAAAAAGTTTCCGACTACTGCATCCGCAAAGCACTGGAAGAAATCAGCAGCAAAGATTATAAGAAAACGCTCAATAAAATCCTTTCTAAAAAAAGCAAAGAGGTGAAAGAGTCAAATCCTATTAAGAAGAAATACAAAGTAGCGCAATATGCAATCAGCAGGGGATTTGAGCCGGAGTTGGTGTGGGGGGAGGTTGCTGCATATTTCAATGAATGATAAGAGGATTTGGAAATTAGTTGATTTGAATCCCGCTACCTATCAGAATTGAAGATGAACAGCCGGATTGGTATAATGGGATGTCAGTGATTACCGGTTACAACTGTAGTTTCACTGTTGACATGATAAAACAGGATACTCACCAAAAAAACGGGAAAGTAATGGATCGGATTCTTTTCTTCCGGCAAAAATACGATTCTATGAAAAAATATTTTCTGGTTGCTTTTTACCTGGTGGTTTCATCAGCATCATTTGCACAAGTCCCTGCTTCATTTTACTTATTTGAAAATGACCAGTATGCCTCAACAGTATTTGATCATGATAATATTTATTTTCAGGCAAATAATAAACTGATAAAAACGGATTACCTCGGAAATATTATGTGGAGCAAGGCATGTTCTGACAGATTGATAGCGGTTGATGACAATGCATTGTATTTTTTTAAGTTCATATGGAATTCATACAGCGGTATTTTTAAGACGGACAGCCTGGGAAATACAATCTGGTCAAGGGACATAACCGCCAGTGTGTGTCCGCTTTATAATGGCAATTTCAATGGCATAGCGGGCGTGGTGGTAAACAAGAATCGCATTTTCATTACTTCAACACAGTTTAATCTAACCACAGGAACGGATGGTTTCAGTGCAATGCTAACGTTGGATACTTCTGGAAATTACATCAGCAGCTGGTGCGATCCCAATTCTATAATGTGGACAAACGGTTATATATCTCACGGTTATTCATGTTTAAATAGCGGGGCATTTTTCTTATACGAACATATCGGGATAGGGTATGAAGAAAACATTGTGAAAATGAAATCTGACGGGTCTGTAGATACTGCAAGCCAATCAGTGTATCTTGATATGGGTAATACGGTTCAGACGCAAAATATTATTTCACTCCCGGACTCATCTTATCTCGCAGTGTGCAATACTTCTCCTGATGGTATCTGGCCTGTTTCAGATTGGCATATTGGATTATCAAGATTCAGGGAGGATGGCACCATACTATGGCAGAAATTAATTTATTCCACTGTATTTCCTGATACCGGCTATGCAGTAAACGCTGTTACTTGTGACAACTCTGGCAACATTTACCTGATAGGTGAATTTTTTGGCGACAGCTGGCCTGCCGCCAAAATAACCATCAAATTGGATAGCACAGGAACAATCCTAATGGCTAAAAAATGGGTGGATCCGTTAATGAGCTACAATATCAGGCCTACTGACATGAATTACAGGAATGGCTATATTTTTTGTTCGGTCACTTTACATTCGGGGACACAATATTATCCGGGTATCATGGTGTTTGATTCCCTGTTAAATTCCTGTTCCGTTGTTGATTCGGCATTTGCGTTGTATTCTTCGACAGATCCGTTGGCCTTCAGCAATAGTTGGTCCCTCTATCCTGTTATAAATTATACACTCATAAGTGATAGCAATACGATTTCTGCTTCCGTAAATCCGGTCTCTAATGATTTGTGTCTTATTCTTAAAAAGGATGAAAATATGACCAATGAAATATCGATTTTTCCAAATCCATTTCAAAATAAAATCTTAATTCAGATCAATGATCAAACAAAATCATTACTCACCATTTTCAATTTAACCGGAGGGAAAATTTTTGAAAATGAAATAACCAATGATCTTGAAATTGATTTGTCAGATATTCCTTCCGGAGTTTACCAGCTAACCATCACATCAGAATCTATGCGTGTAAACAAGAAAATTATTAAATATTGAAATCGCTGTCCTATTACCACCCCAAGTTCCCGCGATTGGTAAATTAGTACTGATTCGTATTTAGTACCTGTGCACCAACTCCAAAAACACATACACAAGCGGCGCCGAGATAAACAAGCCATCAAACCGGTCCAGCATGCCGCCGTGTCCCGGCAACAAGGTTCCTGAATCTTTAATGCTGATGCTGCGCTTGAACATGCTTTCCACAAGGTCTCCCAATGTGGAAGTGATGAGTATGATCACGGTTACTGACAGCCATTCAAAACGGGATAACCCCGGACAATACATGGCAATAAAGTGCGCAACAATGAAAGAAAGTACCACTCCGCCTGCTGTTCCTTCCCAGGTTTTTTTCGGTGAGATGCGTTCGAATAATTTATGCTTCCCCCACCAGCGTCCTGCGAAGTAAGCGCCTATGTCATGCGCCCACAAGATGAAAAAATACCCGAACATATTGGATGGATGAAACAGTCCGTCATCAGTGCTCCAGCCGATGAGTGTGGCCATGCCCATGGATGCTGCGATGTAGACAATGCCAATCAATGTGTAAGCAATATTGGTAAATGGATGCGGAGATTTCCGGTAAAGCTCTATTGCGAATATTGAAAATAAAACAGGGATGAGCAGCAGAAGCCCTGTGATAGTATTGAAAAAGGATGAAAGATCACATTTGAGGGAAATGATTACCAGAAATGAAAATATCCCGGCAATTATTCCCATCCATTTCTGAGGTTTGATCTCCTCAGTGGCCGATCGCTTGTAAAATTCATAAAGGGAAAGTATGGTGATCAGGAAAAAAAGAAATGCAAATGAATATTGATTGAAAAATATAAGCCACACAATAAAGGCGGCTCCTGGCACCCCAACTACTGTTCGCTGTGCAAGGTTGTTCACAATGGATTTTTTTCAAGGATAAATTTTGCTTTCATCACATCACGGTCCCTAACAAACAACTCCAGTTCACCAATCGTAATATAGGCAGAGTCGCGCTTGTCAACTACCACACTTTCTATCTCATTTTCCCTGAGTAGTTCTTTCGCCATTTCCACCAGATGCGGCAGTCCAGATGAATACACATTGATCCAGCCATTTTCCATACATCAGCTTTCTTTATTAGAATCATCAATCAGGAAAACGAATATATCTCTTGGGCCATGTGCAGGAGTAACCAGTGTTTTTTCAATATCAGCAGTGCGGCTTGGCCCGGCGATGGAAGCAATGAACGATGGCAGGTGGCCAGGATATTTGTTCTTTATCAGCAGTAGAGCATCTTTCACATCAGGAACCAGTTGAGAGGTTTTTGCAAAAATTACATGAACGGTCGGAACCACCACCAGCCTTCTTCCTGATTGTGACCTGGATGAAATCATGATGCTGCCCAGTCTTGCAACCAATGCCTCACATGATGTGATCGCTACCATTCCTTCTTTGAAATCATTTTGATCGCGGGTAAATGGAAATTCTACCTGCTCCAATAGTGAACAAAGTTCCTCTTCATAACAATAGATTCTTTTCCATCCGCCTTCCTCAGAAAGTTGAACCAGCTGTTCCAAAAAATCAAGCTCGCTTTCACAGAAAATGAACCGGCCGCCAATGGCTGTGAATTCCTTTGCAAAAGTTTCTTCAAGCGGTTCTCCTGACAACACATGTACATTACTGTCCCAGTCAATATTCGGATAGGGCTGTGATCGGTGATTCGTCAGCGCCTTGCGGATCTTTTTTAGTATTTTTTCTCTGGTTGTACTGTCTTCCATGTTGGTTGATTAGTTGAATGGTTGATTGGTTTACTTGTAAACGAAATTCACCTAATGAACCAATAAACTACTAAACTACTAAACTACTTCTTCCTTCTCCTGTTATTGTTGTTGTTCTTGTTATTCCTTCCGCCACCGCGGTTAATCTTCCGTTCGCGTTCGCGGTCACGTTCTTTTTCTTTACTGAGCACAAGCAACTCATTTGTATGATTCAGTTTTGCAGTTTCAGAGAGTTTCAGCTTTGCACCGGAGAGTTGTTCAAGATGGCCCAGGATTGTGGTATCGTCAACAGTGTCCTTGTTCCATGTGAGGTATGACATCTTCATAAAGTTGGCGATGTTTTGGGTGATCTGCTCTTTACGCTGGCCGTCTTCAAGTGCAGCGATCTTTGCAATCATCGTTTCCATATTTACTCCGTAATACTTGTATTTAATTTTGTTATTCGGGTAAGGAACACGCTGCGGTTTGCTCTTAAAAGTATCTTTTGTAGGAATTGGATACGGCGAATCTACATCCAGTTTGAAATCAGAGATCACAAAAAGGTGATCCCAGAGTTTGTGTTTGAAGTCTGTGATATTCTGTAATTGAGGATTGAGGTAGCCCATTACAGCAACGATGGCTTTTGCAGCACTATTGCGCTCTTCACGGTTTTCGATCGTGATGGCATATTCAATCATCTTCTGAATGTTTCTTCCGTATTCAGGAATTACGAGTCGGTTGCGGGTTGAATTGTATTCCATTGAAAAATTGTTATTGGTTAATCGCCTGCCTGACGGTAGGCAGGTTAATAGTTATTCGGGGAATGCGTTTGACATACATAAGCACTGGCAATTCAGTCTCGGTTAACGGTGAACTGATAACGAATAACGCATTAGGTTGTGCAAGGTAAGAAGATTCTTTTACTCTGCTAACTCAGGATTTTGAGCTTTGCAAATTTCAGTAAAAGCTGTTTTTGTCCAATACCCTGGAAGAAAATCAGGGCTTTTCTGTCTGCCCCGTTACCTTCCAGCATCAGCACTTTTCCTATTCCAAAACGCTGGTGTTCAACGTCCATTCCAACCTGGATGTCTGAGGTATCATCTCCTGTAAAATTTTTCACCTCCTGAGACGCAACTTTTTTAAGGTTGGCCGGCTGCTTCGAAAAGATACCGCCTGTTTTAGGTGTGGCATCTGAAGTCCACCGTTCCTCACCGCCATTAAAAACAAAATCAAAGTTGGGTTTTCTGACCCCTGTTTCTTCAATGTGCTTCATATCGAGTTCCTCAATAAAACGGCTCGGCTCATTGTTGACCAGATTTCCCCACCGGAAACGGGAGTTGGCATAACTCAGTGTGAGCATTTTCTCTGCCCGCGTAATCGCTACATAAAACAACCGGCGTTCTTCTTCCAGGTCCTCCCTGGAATTTACGGAGAGCTGGGAAGGGAAAAGATTTTCTTCCAGGCCCACAACATACACTGCCGGAAATTCCAGTCCCTTGGCAGCATGGATGGTCATTAACGAAACAGTATCCGTATCTTTATTTTCATCGTCTGCATCTGTGAGCAGGGAAATGTCCTGCATGTACATTTCAAGGGTCCGCACTTCGCCGGTATCGGCATAAGTGCTTTCATCGCCCGCGGGAGTAATTGACCTGCCCGTCTCAACAAATTCTTTGATACCGCTCAGAAGCTCCTGTACGTTTTCATACTTGCTGAGTCCTTCCGGAGTTTTATCGGAATAGAGGTCTTTGAGCAAACCTGTTGAGGATGCAATATGACTGGCAAGGTCGTACGCATTGTCACTTTTAAGTTTTACCGAAAAGCTTTTCATCATCGTCACAAACTCGCCTGTCTTGGTCAGTATTCCGTTATTGAGTTCCGCTTCATTGAGTTTTGCATTCGAAATAATTTCCCACAGGCTTTTGTCTTTCTCTGATGCAGTAATGGTGATTTTTTCCAGTGTGGTTTTCCCGATTCCGCGGGCAGGTACATTGATGATCCGTTTCATTGCTTCCTCATCGTTGTGATTGATTACCAAACGGAAATATGCGATCAGGTCTTTGATCTCTTTGCGTTTGTAGAATGACAAGCCGCCGTAAATACGGTATGCGATGTTCATTTTACGCAATGCCTCCTCAAAGGAACGGCTTTGCGCATTGGTTCGGTATAGGATGGCAAATGCCTTGTTGTGCCATTGCTTATTGACCTTGTTTTCAAAGATTGAGTTTGCAACCATCACGCCTTCTTCGTTGTCACTCAATGCACGAACCAGCTTTATCTTTTCGCCTTCGTCATTGTGGGTCCAGACGTCTTTCTTGAGTTGTTTCTTGTTATTTGCGATCAGGTGGTTGGCAGTATTAACAATATTTTTCGTGCTGCGGTAGTTCTGCTCCAGCTTGAAGACATTCAGGTCAGGATAATCTTTTTCAAAAGATAATATGTTGTTGATGTTCGCTCCACGGAATGCATAGATACTTTGCGCATCATCACCCACAACGCAAATATTTTCAAAAGATGCTGCAAGTTTTTTAAGTACCATGTACTGTGCATAGTTGGTATCCTGAAACTCATCTACCAGTACATATTTAAACTTGTGCTGGTATTTGTAAAGTGCTTCCGGTGATTTGTTGAGCAGCACCCACATATTATAAAGGAGGTCATCAAAATCCATCCCGGATGCTTTGAAGCAGCGTTTTGAATAAAGCTCAAACAGCTGGCCCATTTTCGGCCTGCCACTCGTGATGTCGTCGTTCACGAAATTAATATTGTCCTGGTAGTCTTTCCATGAGTAGAGGTTATTCTTTGCAGCAGAAATTCTTTTCAGGATAACGTCCGGCTTATACATTTTATCATCCAGTCCATTCTCTCTGATTATATCCCGCATCAGACTTTTTGCATCATCAGTATCATAGATGGTGAAGTTGTGAGGGTAACCAAGTTTTTCAGCTTCAATGCGAAGTATTTTTGCAAACACGGCATGAAAGGTTCCCATCCAGAGATTCTTAGCCTCATTCCCCATAATCTTTTCAATACGCTCACGCATCTCCTTGCTGGCCTTATTGGTAAATGTGAGCGCAAGAATATTAAAAGCATCTACCCCTTTTTGAAGCAGATGTGCAATGCGGTAAGTAAGCACACGGGTCTTGCCTGAACCGGCTCCTGCAATAATCATCACAGGACCGTCGGTATGAACAACCGCTGCGTGCTGTGCTTCATTCAAATGTTCGAGGTAATTCTCTGACATGCTATTAATCCGAAAACAATGCTGGTGTTTAGGTGTTCTTCTGTAGGAATTGGGTGGCGGCAAAGGTAACTTATTTCATTTCGCCAGATCCGTTGCATTTTGAATAAGTTCACAAATAACTTATTGTTGCATAGAGTTCATATGGTTAGCAATTATTTAGAAACAAAGTGAAGGAAATGAAAACAGCAGTAATAACAGGGGGTAACAGTGGCATCGGGAAGGCAACGGCTGTAGCACTGGCAAAAAAACAATATCGTGTCATCATCCATGGAAGGAATGCTGAGAAAACGATTCAGGCTGTTGAGGAAATAAAATTGCAATCAGGAAACAGCAATGTGGAGGGAATTTCAATAGATATATCTGTAATCAGCGGGATGCGGAAATTGTCAGATGCGATTAAGGAAAAAACAAATGCCATAGACGCTCTCGTTCTTTCTACAGGGGTTATTCTGCCAAACCAGGTATTTACTGCCGATGGACTGGAAGCTGGTTTTGCCATTCAATACCTGAGTCGTTTCGCTGTCGCGCAGATGCTGATGCCTGAATTGATTCGCGCAAAAGCCAAGATTGTAATGGTTGGCGCACCGGTAATTAAGGGCGCAAAAATTTTCTTTGATGATATATCGCTGAAAAATAATTTTACAATGATCCGTGCCATGGCGCAGGAAATGTTTGCCAACCATTTATTCGTTCAGGAATTTGCAAGGAGAAATCCTGACAATAAAGTTGTGATAAACATGGCCAATGTCGGAGTGGCTAATACCGGTATTGTACGCCATTCCAATTTTTTCTTTAAGATCGGGTTGGGCATTTTCGGTACCTCGGCCGATAAGGCTGCCGCAAATTTTGTTTACCTCGCCAGTGATGAAGATGTCAACTTTTCAGGGTACTTTCTGAATAAGCCGGGCCATCCTGAAGTGAAGTTTAAAAATAATTATGATGCCTCCATTTCAGAAAGGTTGTGGAACCTGAGTTTGGAACTGATCAAGCCTGTGTGCCGATAAATTAAATGCTGTTCTGTTTTAGATAATTTTCCATCAGTTAATTATTTGACTTTATTTCAGGATCTGCAGCCGCACACCTTCGCTATGAGCACCAAATTCCGGCGCATACATACACTGAATATTTGTAATTCCGTTGGAGAAATTACCTTCCTGTGAGGCGCGTAGCGGGTACTCAAATACATACGTTCCCTTGGGTAAATAGGAGAAAAAGAAATCAGTGGATGCATCATGTGTGCTTTCATAATAGCCAAGACCATCCTGCCATTTATATGAGGACAAAACATTCTCGGGCTCTAAACCGGAGGCGCGCATATCCTTCATCATCACGTATTCCATATCGCGGTCAACACGCAGTTCAATCCGCACTTTTAAGCGGTCACTTACTTTAACCTGCGTTTGTTCGCTCACAGGGACAATGACCTTTCCTGATGGAGAATTTTGTTCTATGAAGAGCTGCTTTTTCAGTTTCAGCGGAGTTTCATGAGGAGTGATTTTGTCAAGCTGTTCAAAGTATTGCCAGTAAAGCGCTCCCCATCCCGGCACTTCATTATTATTAACAACTTTCACATCGCCCATGTCCTTTCTGATATCATTGCTGCTCCATGCTATTTTGTAATAACCTGTTCCTGCTTCCGCTTTTATTTCAGGGTAGGAGGATGGACTTATTTTTTCGTTTCCAAGTGTTATATCTGCAGCTGCAGATTGTGAGAGGAAATCAGTTCCCTGAAGAAGCAGTGCATAACATGCCTCTGCTGTGGCTTTGGTTGTTTTCCAGTCGTTCGTTTGTTTGTTCTTTAAAAGCCAGCGTTGCATTTCGTCAACAGTCTGTTTATCCCCTGCAACATCGTGAAATGCTTCGATCAGTATTGATTGTGTTTCAATGGAAGCCAGTCCCCAGTAATATCCACCGGCATTGTTCTTCCAGTAACGCCCAAGTTCCTCACTGTATTGTGAATTTTCCTTCAGCGATCTGATGATGTCCATGGCAACGGACTTTTCATTGTTTTTGGAAAGCGTAAGTGAGATCATGCTTTGCATATACTCATTGGTTTGATCCAGCCAGTATTTCTTTTCCATCGATAAATAGTAGTCGAGTGATTTGCGGAATTCTCCATCCACCGGCAGGTCTTTGAAAAAACTCCTTGCATACAAATAATGTATCTGAATGGATGTGAGATTGTTTTTTGCCATGTCTGCTTTCCGGGAAATCAGATCCTTGTAATCATCATTGATCCTTCTGTCGAGGTATTCAACCGAGCGTTGAACCATGTTCCATGTTCTTTCATCTTCACGGACTGTTTTAACTCCGAGGTGATCAAGGTGGCCGAATCCTTCAACAATGTACTGGGTAATGTACCGGTCGTCGGGCATGCCGTCAAACCATGACCAGGATCCGTCTGGATTCTGTTTTTTCTGAAGTTTGAGTATTGCATTTTGCAACTCAGCACTCATCTTGTTAAGGTCAAAAAGAAGCGCCACTCTCTTCTTTCTTTCGCTTTCATCTTTTGCATCAAGTACCCATGGTGTTTGCTCCAGGATGGTTGTTTTGAGTTCCTGATTTTTTTCAAGGTTTGACAGAAATGATTCAGGAGATTGCATTTTCCACGAATCCAAAACTGCTTTGATCCTTGGACTGGAGTTGGCTACATGCGATGCAAGTGCATTTGCATAGTAACGTGAAAAAATCTGCTCTGAACATTCATATGGATATTCCATCAGATATGGCAAAGCCTGAATGGCATACCAGGCCGGATTGGAGGTGTACTCCAGCGTGAGCTTGTGGTTCTTTAGCGTTGAGGACGTGTTGTTTTTGAATTTATCAAATGAAAATGTTTTTGTTTGTTTTGAATTAGCCCACAATGGCATTGATTCAGTAACGAGCATCCTGTTGGTCAAAACAGGAATCGCCTGCTCTTCGCCATCTGTGAAATTTTGTGCCTGTGCAGTGATCCTGTATTTAACAGTGCTTAATCCTTCTGGTATTACCAATGACCATATCAAATTCGTATTTGCGCCTTTGGCGGTAACGAAGGCAACGGATGAATCTCCTTTAAGAATTTGCGAAGTGATGTTTGCGTTTGTTATTGCATCAATGAAGGATAATGTTGCCTTGCCGGCCATTGTCGAATCGGACAGATTTGAGATCTTGCACGGAAAGCTGAGGGTGTCTCCTTCTCGTAAAAAACGCGGGGCATTCGGAACAACCATGAGTTCTTTTTGTGTGACGACTTCTTTTTCAATCATTCCATATTCGAGTCCTTTGGTATGTGCCAGTGCCATAAATTTCCATCGTGTTAGTGCATCAGGCATTGTAAAAGAAAATATGACCTCATTTTTTTCGTTGGTCATTAAGGTTGGATAGAAAAATGCAGTTTCAGAAAAATTAGTGCGGGGGATGATGGTTGACGGTCCTGTTGGTTTCCGTCCAAACTCTCCGTTGTATTTTTTCGTTTCTTCAGGTGCCATCGTTGCCGCCTGGCCTTTATCTACAATATCACCTTCGGCTTCTTTCGTCATCATCGGACTGCTCTCCTGAGACATGCTCATTGGTGCGCCGCCTCCATCTCTGAAAGATTTGTTGTAGAAATGCGAATACACAGAATATCCGAACCAATTCAGCTGGTCATATGTTCTGAATTTCTGTGCAGGAATATCATTCCAGTTCTTGGCGAAATTCGCAGAGGGAACGACGCCAAACATAGTCCCGGATTGAAAACCTGAAGTCGAATGGGATAAATTCCAGATGTTGAAGTCCCATTCATGCTTTTGAAAGACATCCAGCGATGCATCGTACATATTTGCCACTACTTCGGCGGCGATTTTATCGGTAAACTTTCCGCTCAGCTTCAGACGCCATTCTTCTTTTGCGCCGGGCAATAATTTGTTCCTGAAAGTTTCCAGAGAAACAGTGATTTCTTTATTGGACCAGGGCACGGTTACAAACTGATCTGTTTTGTAGAAACGATTTTGTTTTACAAATGTAAAGTGTACTGCAAAATTTCCCCTGTGTGATTCCTCTATTGGAATTTCGATGAGTTTTTGCTCAGCATTGAGTGTGAACCATTCTTTGGAAATTATTTTTTCATGTTGTTCGATTTCAAAAAGTACATTCACGTTTTTATCAGAAGAGCCGATTAAAAACTGTGCTTTCTCACCGGGCTCGCCTTTTGTTTTGATAGGAATAAAAGAGGCAAATGAATCCACAGGGCATTCTTTTTCTTTTGTAGAAAATAAAGAGAAGTACTGCGTATAAAGTACATCATTGCTGTATTTATCTTTGGACTTTATTTCCATCACATACATTCCCTGTTTGAGTTTTTTTGCGTCAGGAACGGTAACAAGTGAATCTTTTTGTGTGTCAAAATTTCCTGAAATTATTTCTTCGGCTTTTTTCCAGGTTGAGGCATCGTTTTCATTTTCGAAAACATCGAATGGGAATTCTTTTTCAAAATCAGCACGACTGATGGTGTGTTTGTCGGTCGCTTCCAGCAGGCGTTTTCGAAATAGCCGTCCCGGTTTTTCGAGACGGTAGATTGAAACTTTTCCTTGTGCAGCCTCAAAATTGCCGGCCATGTTGCGACTCCTGATCACTATAGGCTTCCACAAATCCCTGTTCATGTTTTCCTTCAGGTCAGTTTCTATGAATAGCGCCTGGTATCCCACACTGACGTTTTGTGTGCTTCCACGGGTTTCACCATTGATGTCGGTTACGTCTGCGCTGATTTCGAAATCAAAAACCGGACTGCCGGATCTGGGGATTTTTTCATCAGCAAGTGCGTCAAATGTAATTCGGAAGTTTCCTGCTGCATCGGTTTCAGTAATACCATTCGTAATTTCTGTCTGGGGAGATGAAGGCATGTAAAAACTTCTCCAGGAATAAAACCATTTAGGTAATTGTGAAGAACGGGTTATTCGATAAGTAACTTTTGCCTCGCTTACAATTGCTCCGGAATAGGTCATCGCTTTTCCCACAACTGTAATCCTGTTGTTTACCAAATAACTTCCCTGCACCAGATCAAATGTGACTTCAAACTTAGGCCTTTTATATTCTTCCATGGAAAAATAGCGTGTCCCGCTTTCATTCTGAATACGCATCATTCCAGTGAGCACGCCTTGCGGAGCGGTGAAAGTTCCGTTGAAAGTTCCGAATTCGTTGGTTGTTAACTGCACGTCGGTAATTTTTTGTGAATTCACATCGTACAATGCAACTGTTGACTTTAATCCGGTTTTGATGTGGGATATTTGTCCATCTGTTTCGAGTACAATGCCTTTGAAATAAATGATCTGGCCCGGACGGTATATCGAGCGATCCGTGAAGAAATAAGTTGCAAAATGCATTTGTTTCTCCTCTTGATTCAGATATGAATACAGATTGTCATTGATAAAGAGGCGATCGTTTTCTTTGACCAGTTCTATGCTATAATTACGGCGATCATCTTCCCCTGCAAGGTCAATATATCCCTTACTGTCAGTGGTAAATGATTTTCCTTTTACCGTTTCATATTTCCGTGAGTTGTAATTGTACTGAGAAGTATAAAGTGTGGCAGAAACACCTGCTATTGGTTCACCGGTAGTTCGGTTGAGAATATGGATGTCGTAGCCGCCATTTTTTCTCCGGTTGATATAGCTTAGATTGGAAACATAAACTGTAGAATAAGAAACGGAGTTTTTTTCGTAGGAAAAATTTGCATCAGATGAAATGAGAATTACATATTTACCTGAAGGTAATCCGGGGATGCTGATTTCTGCTACGTGGGTTTGCTTGTCACCATCTTGCGGAAGGGTGATATTCCATTCCTTTACAGATGGCAGGGTGAGGAAATATTTCACCAGGCGTTCACCGTATAAGCCGGAGAGTTCCAGGTCTTCTTTTGAATCCATTCTTGCAACACGCGCAAATACTTTACCGATGTTCAAATACTTTATACTACCCAGAAAAGCATGATCAGGTACATTCACTTTTTCTGTCTGAAAGGTGATGAGCTTTTCATTGATCTCTCCTTTGAGGTGCTTGCAGTTGAGTCCACCCTGAGAATAGGGAAACCTTGAAATGGCTGTGTCGCATACCATTTCAGCTTTTTTCTTCATCAGCCGGATCTCATCATCGTCGCCTTTTATGTAGCCACTGCCTTTGTTGAAATAATGCATTGCGATTTCATATAAAGCATCTGTACTCCCAGGGTAGTCGTGATAGCGGCCGGCAATCTGCTGAAGAACCTGCAGATAGAGTGAATCTTTATTGGAAATTGTAAGTTCATTGTAAACAAATTTCAACCGTTTGAGATTAACATCAATAAGGGCTCCGGGATGAGCATCATTCTGGTGAAACCGAATCAGATTCTGAAGGATTGAAATGGCATTGAACTTCATGTTTAAGGAATCTTCTTTGAGCAAAACAAAATTCAGAAACATGTCTACGTCATTGAGGTACCATGCAGCGTCGATCTTGTATTTGTTGGCAGGTTGAGTAAGGCCGGATTCTTCATTCATAAAAAAGTCAACTGCTCGGTGAGCGAGGAAATCGTACAATGTGGGTCTGAATTTTCTTGCTTCTTCTGTATTTCCTTTTGCCAGCACTTCATCAAAAATATCAACCTGGATATTCATTGCCTTGTTTTGCATATCCAGTGAACGTCGGTATTCACTTACGGTTTGCTCGAAAATTTTTTTCAGGTCCCATGTGCTGATGTCATCATTTTTGAAATCAACTGTCTCGGTGCGGTTCATGAATTTCCAGCGGTTCTGCTGGTAGTAGTTCCAGTACGTTTCAGCAAGCATGCTGTGCAATATTGCATTTGCGGGAAAATGAGCTTTCGCACAATCATCCTTTAAATCACTGATACTTTTTTTTATGTTATCCTCTTCTGTATGGCTTTCAAATTTCATCCGGTGAATAACTGACTTCAGAAGCTGTGAAGTATTATTCTCCGCCTTTGATTTGGCATAAATTTTCATCACCGTTTCGAGTGCTGATTTGTTTAGGCCTTTTTTCTCAAGGGAATCTACCTTATTCCAATAGGATGAATAGCTTTCGGATGATCCGGATTGTTTTTTTGACTGCTGCTTTGTGGTTTGGAAATAATTCAATGAATAAGCTGATACACATAAAAATATCAGCAGGAATCCAAGTTTGTTTTTCATAGAGTTACGGGAATTAAAAATCCGGCTGAAGAGGTCATGTTAATGCTGATTCCATACCTGAAAAAAAATAAAGTATGTATGCATTGGTTGAATCCCGTCCCGGAATACTTGTTCTTATTATTTTTGGTGTTGAAGTTTCATTTTTGAATCTACCTGTAAAGAATGCCTGCTTCAGATTCTTTTATTGTATTTGCAGCAATTGATATGGTTGCTGAAACAATCAGAAAAATTTTCAGGTACTTAAACAGGAAGTAAATATACTATAAATTAAAATCTTGCAATTTTGTAACTCGTCGGGAGAATGGATAAGAGGTACATCAGTTTGAGTTGTAAAGATTCCCATCCCGGTGTGAAGTTTCAGGATTGCGAGAGGATAGGAATTTTTGCTATGAGTTTTATCCGAGGATATTCAGGGAAATGAGGTTTTTCATGTAATTCTTTTATTAACAATCCTCAAGTATGGGTAGTAGTAAAGAAATAATAAGTGTGCATATTTTAGTGTACGACACTAAACTTGCCCGATGAGATCATATTGCCAGATTGAATGATGTTGAACAGATATAGTCCCTGAGAAATATTCTCGACAGAGATTATTTTCTGACTTGCATTATAATCAAGCGGTAATTTGCTGATGTAAGTCTCCCTTAAATGATTTTTATTGAATGATGAATCTCCCTGTTAGTTTTTCTTTTTCTGTGCTAAGTGAAATGATGTAGATTCCATTTGCGAAGTTGCACGGTAAATCTTTTGTGAAATATTGTGAAGCAAGTTTTCCTTGTTCTGAAAATAGTTGTTTACCCGTGATGTCAAAAATGCTTAGTGAATAATTATTTCCTTGCAGTCCTTGTGCGTTGATGAAGGTGGTATGCCAACCCGAGTGATAAAAAGTATTGAAAGTGCTTATTGATTTTTGTACTTCATTTGTTCCAATAAAAATTACAGTATCGCATACGCTTCCTGTGTCTGGACCTAGATCATAATCGGGATTGTTTGGTAAACCATAATAAGCACGCTTGCCCCCTAAATTAAAACTGAAAGGTTGAAAATCGCAGGATGAACCGAGTAAATCAGGATAGTTGATAACGCTTAAATTCATATTGATGTAGTTATACATACTGTCTGCATAAGGATAAAAATTCTGCACACCATTGTAGTAACCGGTCGCAACATAAATTTTACCGTCTGGAGCTAATTTTGTAACGCCTAAAGGATAGTAAGCAAGAGGATTCGTAAAAATCCAAACTGTGTCTTTACTGTTTAGAATGTTTGGGGCTGAGAGATCAAATTGAAATAAAAAACAGCTATCCTGATCATTATTGCAAACATAAATTCTATTTCCATTTGGCGAGAAAGAGGCGCTTACATAATGGGGGTAAGGGCAACATGTTTCCGGTTGAATGGTTACAGGATTACTTATTACACCTGTACATCTGTCGAAATTATAAAGTTCTATTAGTCCTGCATAATTTACAGAAAGTAATTTGTCTCCCTTGTAAGAAAATACTTGCCTTAATACATTTGAATTACTTACGCTGCCTATTGTCTGAATATTAGGTCATTGAATTCCAAACGGAGAAATCAAGTATGAATAGAATTCATTGATTGGTGTGGTCCTTTTTCTAAAAAAAATCCACCAATCTCTGCCATTGCCGTGCTTAATAGCAGAAATGTTATCTGAGGAAGGATCGCTTAAAAGCATAATATTCTTCTGCACAACTGAACCAAGCCCACCGTTTTGATTCATGTCAATTTGAGAATAATACAAGCCTTGATCGCCGCTGCTTGTTACCCCGACTGTAAAGAGATAATAAGTATGATTATTGGCAGGATTGGGAGTAATAATTAATTCATAATACCATCCTTCACCTACTATTGAATCTCCATTTTGCATATGCTGATGATTCTTATTCCATACTAAAGTAGTATTCCCAATTATTCCTGCTCTCGTATTGGCATAGAAAAGTAAATTACCTGCCGTATCAGCAATTGAACATGAACTTCCACGGGTGCGCAAAGAAGTAGAAATTGATTGAGGATTTGAAAGTATATTAAAATCAATTCCTGCACTATCGCCGAAGCACCAAATGTTATTTCTGTTTTGCCCTTGCGAGAAAACAGAAGTGAGTAGGAATATTAAAAGCAAGTATCGCATGAAAAAATACTCAAGGTAGTAGTAATTTGTGGACAAACACAATTTATAGTCTATCATTCCTCTCTCGCCTCAGGCAAGAGAGGAATCTCTCAAACTGAGCCAGTACCGAATAGAAAAGTTTGTGTCTCAGTTGAGTTTTTCTTTCTATTATTGCCATTCAATTTACTTTCAAATGAAATCATTCAGCATCATTCTGTCTTTCCTGTTATTTGTTACCTGTGCATCAGCCCAGACAAAGCCGAAAGGCAGTGTTGCAAATATTGAAAAACCCAAAATAGTTGCACAGGAATTTGACCTGCAGCTATATCACAAAGCCATCACTTACGGTGATTATGAAGTGGCTAAAACAGCATTATATAATTTGATAATCAGGCATCCCGACAGTCTGAATTATATGGACTCTTTGGTAACCCTTTATTTTTCTCTCGGTCAAATGCCTCAGTGTATTATGGCAGGCAACCAGTACCTTCAGCGTGACACCAATAACCTGAGTGTTATGGAGATGGTAGCACTTTCGTATACCCAGCTAAGCAAAAATAAAGAGTCACTGGCAATGTATGAGAAGATGTTTCTAAAGACAGGCAACATATATTATGCTTATCAGACAGCCGTACAGCAATTTTACTTGAAGAGAATCGGGGAATGCAACCAGATGATCGACATTATCATTAATGACCCGAAATCAACTACTGACAAAATTGCAATTAATGTTGACCAGACTACCCAACAGCAAGTGCCATTGAAAGCTGCAGCTTTGAATATGAGGGGGATCATTTTTAAGGAATTAAGAATGGCTGACAAAGCCAGAGCGGCTTTTGAAGAGGCGTTAAAAATTATGCCTGATTTCGCTCTTGCTAAAGGCAATATTGAGTTGTTGGACAAGCCCGCCGAAATTAGCAAAGATGCGTCAGGAAAAGATGCTGATCAGGAGAAGAAAAAATAATTAAAGCCACAAAAAAAATCCGTCTGAATTTATGTCAGACGAATTTTTTATTGGTAAAACTATTATTTAGTATCTTTCCATTTGATCGTGCATCCGATTGCTTTGGTTGTAGCGGTGCTCACTTCTTTTCCCGCCAGGATTTCATCCATTGCATTTTCAAGGTATTTCTTAGTAACCATAGAAGGGTTATCGGAATTGTCATCAATTGCACCAACATATTTTACAACGAGGCCATTGCCTTCTTTTTTCAAAATATACATATGTGGAGTTCTGGTTGCGCCATAGGTCTTCGCGATTTCCTGGCTTTCATCATAAAGGTAAACGAAAGGGAACTTTTTCTCTTTCGCCCGTTCAATCATTCCCTCATAAGAATCATCAGGAGCAATTGTTTTATCATTCGAGTTAATGGCAACAACGGGATAACCTTTAGCAGTATATTTATTGTGCAAGGCAATGATGCGGTCTTCATAGGCTTTTGAAAACGGGCAATGGTTGCAAGTGAATATTACAATGAATCCCTGTGCGTCTTTGTAATCAGCAAGGGAAACCATTTTCCCATCTACATTTTTTAATTTGAAGTCTGTGGCTTTGCTACCGGGGGAATAAGCGTCGGGAGTTGCTGAAATAAAAAGGAGTGAGCAGCACAATACTGCAATTGAAAAGAGTTTGGTTTTCATTTTTATTTTTGAATTAAGGGTTTTATAATAGTTTCAAGTTCTGCATAAGAAGTAAATTCTTTTTCGAAAAATAGTTTTTTGTTTCCGGCGATTATAACTGTTGCAGGTATTGCTCCGCTCCAGGTGGAATCCACCTTGTCAATCCATGAATTGTGATCCGGTTCGTCAAGGAGTAACACTTCAGAAGTGATTTTGTTTTTTTCAATGAATGGCTTAACCCTCGATTCAAATTCCCTTTTGAAATCAAGGGAAACAAGGATGACTTTAATTCCAGATGAAGCATAATTTTTATTCAGCTCCTCAAAATACGGAAGTTCAGATACACAGGGCTTGCACCATGTTGCCCAGAAATTAAGGACCACTATTGCATCTGTCTGATGATGAAGCAGCCAATCAATCGTATTGAATTTTATAATCCTTGATTGTGCACTTAATATTTGAATCTGAAAGCTTGAAAATATTACTGCCAGAATAATAATACGCATTTATAAAGTCACTTATTATTTTTATTTTGCCCACTGCCTACTGCCTACTGCCTACCTTATTTCCCCCACCATCTCCTCCGGTTTCACCCACTCATCAAACTGCTCAGATGTAACATAACCAAGATCAATGGCTGTTTGTTTTAAAGTTTTGCCTTGTTTATGGGCTGTTTGGGCAATCTCCGCTGCTTTATAATATCCAATTTTGGTGTTGAGGGCTGTGACAAGCATCAATGAATTGTAAAGGTTATTCTTTATATTTTCATGAATTGGCTCAATGCCAACTGCACATTTATCATTAAATGAAACGCAGGCATCACCGATCAGGCGTGCGCTGTGAAGGAAGTTATAGATCATCACCGGCTTAAAGACATTCAGCTCAAAATGGCCGGTTGCACCACCAATATTGATGGCTACGTCATTTCCCATAACTTGTGCAGCCACCATGGTTATTGCTTCGCATTGTGTAGGATTTACTTTACCGGGCATAATACTGGATCCCGGCTCATTGTCAGGAATAAATATTTCTCCGATGCCGCATCGCGGGCCGGAAGACAACATCCTGATGTCATTTCCGATTTTCATCAGGCTTACTGCCACAGTTTTCAATGCACCGTGTGCTTCTACAATGGCATCATGTGCAGCCAGTGATTCAAATTTATTTTCTGCTGTTACGAACGGAAGCTTTGTGAGTGTGGCAATATGCTTTGCTACATTTTCGGAATATCCGGGAGGTGTATTGATTCCGGTACCAACTGCAGTTCCACCGAGTGCTAATTCTGCAAGATGTGAAAGTGTATGCTCAATGGCACGGATGCCGTGATCAAGCTGAGAAACATATCCGGAGATTTCCTGCCCGAGGGTGAGGGGAGTGGCATCCATAAAATGAGTGCGCCCGATCTTTACAACCGCCATAAATTCCTTTGACTTTGCCGCAAGCGTATCCCTGAGTTTCTTTATTCCCGGAATCGTTGTTTCCATCAGCATCCTGTAAGCAGCGATGTGCATGGCGGTGGGGAAGGTATCATTAGACGATTGTGATTTATTAACGTCGTCATTCGGATGAATCGCTTTTTTCTCATCAAGTAAGTTTCCACCGCTAAGCACGTGTGCCCGATAAGCAACCACTTCGTTCACATTCATGTTGCTTTGCGTGCCGCTGCCGGTCTGCCATACAACGAGCGGAAACTGATCATCCAGTTTTCCTTCGAGAATTTCATCGCAAACTTTTGCAATCAGGTCACATTTGTCCTTCGTCAAAATGCCTGCATCGAGGTTGGTAAGTGCTGCTGCTTTCTTGAGGTAAGCAAATGCCTGTATTATTTCTTTCGGCATTTTATTAATGTCCTCGGCGATTTTGAAGTTTTCAATGGAACGTTGTGTTTGTGCGCCCCAGTAAACATGTGCAGGAACTTCAACGGTTCCCATGGTGTCTTTTTCTTTGCGGAATTGCATATTTAATATGATTATTTTTTGTGAGAGAGTTTTTCGGGATTTTGTCTCACATCAAAAATGGAATTGATGTAGACTACTCCATCCAATAAGGAATAAATTATTTTGTAATTCCCTGAAAGGAGATATCGATATTCTTCCTTGTAATGTGCAAGTAACAATTCACGTTGTCCCCTTTTTTCAAAGCCTTTTTCAAGCGTATTAACTTAGATGATCGATAACTTTATTTTCTCCATGACTCAATAACTGCCTTAACCTTCTGGTGATTTTTAACCCGACCCTTTTTGATGTCTTCCTTTGAAATGTCAATTCGCTGAAAGAAATCCTCCATGCTCATTGGAGAATGATTCACGTTGTACGCTTTCTTTCTTGCGAAATCGAGGAGATTTTTAAAAGCCTGAATCAATGACTCATCGTTGATTTTGTCAACTTCAGATTTGATCCATTTTTTTTCTGCCTGGAGATTCATAATTATTAAGTTTTGTTGAATAATTGTCCTTTGCGCCGGCAAAAGTACGATTTTAAGATTAAAATATTTTTATGGTGTCACATTGATAACTTAGTTTTAGCCAACTAATTTTCTGCTATGCCACCCAAAATAAACTGGGCCGAAGCCATTCAACCCCTGTTGAAAAAATACAAAGGGAAAAAACATCCTTTGCTTTACAGAAACCGTTATGAATTGCTGGTCATGGTGGTGCTTTCCTCCCAGGTTACCGATGATCTTATCAATCAGCTTTCACCGGCATTGTTTAAGGCATATCCCGATTTGGAATCCCTTTCCCGGGCAACCACAGAGGGCTTGCAACCTTACATTGGAAAGGTGCGCAGTTTTTTCAAAAAGACAAAATGGTTAGTTGAAATTGCACAGCGTTTAAAGTCAGAAGAGAATATCCCTGTTACCATGGCTGAATTGACGGCGCTGGCGGGAATAGGAAGAAAATCAGCAAATGTGATTATGCGCGAAGCAAAAGTAAAACCCGAAGGTGTGATCGTGGACCTTCACGTGCTTCGTGTTGCTCCTCGTGTAGGCATCGCAAATGGAGAAGACCCCAAAAAAATTGAAGAACAAATAATGAAAGTTATTCCTCAGGATGATTGGGATATCGGAATGGTTTTTTCATTCCTTGGACGTGAAATTTGTAGGCCAACAGATCCGAAATGTTCAGACTGCGTGATGAATCCTGTTTGTAAATATTATCAGGGTTCGAAAAAATCAAAATAACTCAAGCACTTTTTCAGCAGGCCGGCATAAAACCGCTTTCCCGTCTCTGATCACAATAGGCCTGTCAATCAGGATAGGATTTTCCACCATGAT
The DNA here is from genome assembly GCA_964356415.1 of uncultured Flavobacteriales bacterium. GTDB lineage: Bacteria > Bacteroidota > Bacteroidia > AKYH767-A > 2013-40CM-41-45 > JAPLDB01. The sequence continues at coordinate 52,564 of CAYHHK010000002.1, read as the reverse complement.
TTTTATCCATTCAGATTCTGAAAGTTTTTTCCCTTCGAATTTTTCCTTGAAAAGCGGCTCCTTTTTCCGGATGAATTCTGATGCTTTCATGCCAAGGAGCTTCAGGATTGCTTTCAGTTTTTTTTCTGAAGGAGTATCAAGGAGGTATTCAATCTTCTCAATTTCCTCTTTTGAATTTTTTTTGAGGAGTTGGAGAGCAGAAATGCTTGTTGAGCAGTTGGGTTTGTAGAATATTTGTATCAAGGGATGAAGTAAATAAAAGGCCGTGTAACGAAGTGACTAGGTGCCTCAGTTTATGTGTGAGTAAATAGTAAGTTGAGGAAAGCAAAGCAGTCTGTAGGAAGATTTCGTGAGCCTATCTTCCGATTTTTCTTTCAAGGCTTTTCCTAAGGCCCATAACCAAAGCTGAAATTTTTTCATTTTTATTTATATAGAATTCCAGTTTTTCTTCTGGGAAGTATTCTAGGATTTTACAAATCTCAAGTAGTGTATCTATTTCGCTGCAAGATCCTTCAGAGAAGAAAAGAAATCTGATAAATTCTTTTTCAGATTGCCTCGCTGCTCCTTCAGCAATATTCAGGGAAATTGAAACAACTGCTCTTCTCATTTGAGAGGTTAAGCCGAATTTTTCTTCACTGGGAAGTAATCGAGCTAGAAGATAAATATCCTTTGCAAATTGAATTGATTCCTGCCAGGCAATTAGTTTTCGATGTGGGCGCATTGTTCCTAAAGCATATGATTTAGAAATCAAAGTTCGGGATATTGTTGCTAATCTAAGACTGATATATGCGGGATTAATTATTTTCAATCTCACCCAGTCACATTCCCACCTCGTCACTTAATCACTTCGTAACTCCTTAACCTCATCACCTCCTCACACCTTCGTACTCGCATTCTCCATCAAATACGCCTTCATAAACTCATTCAGGTCACCATCCATCACGCCCTGAACATCGCTGGTCTCATAATCAGTCCGCAGGTCTTTCACCATTTTGTACGGATGAAAAACGTAAGAACGTATCTGAGAACCCCATTCGATTTTTTTCTTCCCTGCTTCTGTTACAGCTTTTGCATCATTGCGTTTCCGTAGTTCCAATTCATACAACTGTGACTTCAACATTTTCAAAGCACGTGCCTTATTGCCGCCTTGCGAGCGCTCTACCTGGCAAACGACAACAATACCTGTAGGTAAGTGCTTCATCTGAACCTTGGTTTCAACCTTGTTTACGTTCTGTCCGCCGGCACCTCCGGAGCGGGAAGTCTGGACTTCAAGGTCTGCATCTTTGATCTCGATTTCTATGGTATCATCAACAACGGGATAAGCAAAGACAGAAGCAAAGGAAGTATGCCGCTTGGCATTTGAATCAAAAGGAGAAATACGGACAAGTCTGTGGACTCCGCTTTCAGCTTTGAGATATCCGTAAGCAAAATCACCGGTGAATTCAAGCGTTGCGGACTTTATCCCTGCCGCTTCACCTTCCTGTTTATCGACTTCAACAACTTTGTAACCATTTTTCTCGCCCCACATAATATACATGCGCATGAGCATATCAGCCCAGTCCTGGCTTTCAGTTCCGCCTGCACCACTGTTGATATTGAGGATGGCATTCAGCTGATCCTCTTCACCTCCAAGCATTCGTTTGAACTCCAGATCATCAAGAAGTTTCAAGGTTTGAACATAGTGTTCATCCACTTCTTTTTCTGAAGTGTCGCCTGTTTTTAAAAAGTCAAATAGTACGCTGAGGTCTTCATAAGAACTATTCAATGCGTTAAATGCAACAGTCCAGTTTTTCTTTTGCTTGATTCCTTTGAGTAATTTTTCTGCTTCCTTTGGATTATTCCAGAAATCAGGCGAATGGGATTTATCCTCTTCCTCTTTGATTGCTTTCAGTTTTCCCTCTACGTCAAAGAAACCCCCTCAGGGCTTCAATACGCTCCTTTAAATCTTTTAATTGTACGATTGTCATTTAGTCTAAAAATTTTGAGGCGCGAAGATAGTATTCTACTAAATACGAATTTTATCTAATTTTTAATTTCCAAATCACTTCATCTCATTACTCATTTACAAGATATAGTTTATTATCTTCAACCAGGTAGATCATCGGAACCACTGTAATCTTAGGATAACGCAACCTGATTCGTTTTGCTTCACTGCATACAAAATCAACCTCATTGCCAATTTCATGTACTGGCTCAAAGTGATAAAAGTGATCTTCTGCCTCTTCCTTGCTCCAGCCGGCATTGTCAACCAGGCCTTTGATGAACTGGTCCTTTCGTGCCAATAGGTTTACCATTCCACAATTGTTATGCCCGATCAGCACAATGTAATGTACTCCTCCCACAGCAATGGCATAACTTACCCGGAACTCACTATACCGGAGGTTTGCACCTCCCGTGCGAATGATATATGCAAAGTTTTCCGGAATGTGAAGGTGCTTCCTGTTATCCATGCACATCCCAATCAGCATTTGTGCGGAAGTATAATCCTCGTATTTTTTATCGAGGTTATGATATTGTAACAGCATTCCAATGGGTGTGCCCATAAATTCTTTTGGAATATCGTCATTGCTGTTGATTGAAATCAGGCGATTCATTATTCTATTTATTTTCCGCAAACATAAATGATTATTTGAGATGAAAGATGTGAGTTTTGGGTGTTCAAAGGTCTGTTGAAGCGATTAACATAACTTGTAACTCTTTTTTACATTTGTCCGAACTTATTAAATATTAAGAAGTGACTATTCATAAAGAAGGTTATTCTACGATTGTAATTGTTACACTTTTTCTTGTGGTATTGCACATCATCAGTGTGCAGTATCTTGGGAATTATCAATTCCTGCAGGCGATTATTACCGGAGTTTCTGTTTTGCTGTTTATTATTGTGCTACAGTTCTTCAGGCATCCTATCAGGAAAATTTTTCGCAACGACAAACAGGTTTTTGCTCCTGCAGATGGGAAAGTGGTGGTAATCGAAGAAACCGAAGAGTCTGAAGTGCTGAAGGATAAACGCATTCAGGTTTCAATTTTCATGTCGCCGCTGAATGTTCATGTAAACAGGTATCCTGTAAGCGGACAGATTACTTACTGCCGCTATCATCCCGGGCTTTACCTGGTTGCATGGCATCCTAAATCAAGTACGGAGAATGAGCGCACCACAGTGGTAATTGAGACATCCTCTAAGGTTCCGGTATTAATGAGGCAGATTGCAGGAGCACTTGCCAGGCGTATTGTCTGTTATCCTAAGAAAGACTGGATTGTAAAGCAGGGAGAAGAGATGGGTTTTATAAAATTCGGATCCCGTGTAGATATTTTCCTTCCGGTTGGAACCAAGATCAATGTTCAGCTGAACGAGAAAGTAGTGGGGGGGAAGTCCGTTTTGGCAGAATTCTAAACAACCTTATTTTGTTGCCGTCGCGTGAACTGTATCGGTTTGCGAATCCCTTGAAGTATAATCCAGTGTAAGGGTTGCTCCGTTCAGGTATCCCGTGCCTTCAACGGTTACTGCTCCGACAACTGTTCCGGGTATCAATAAATTACTGCCACTCACATCTGCATAGACAGTTGTGTTGTTTCCCTGCAGGTCAAAATTCTTCATTACAACCTGTTCGGCCGCAGAAGCTGAGGCGGGCTCAATAATAAGGTCCCAGAACTGATTACCGCTGTTTGATCCATTGGAGGTAACATGCCATGTGCCAATAAACTTGTCTCGCGGCAATGTTATGATATCCTTGTCTCCTTCTTCCTTTGCACAGGAAACAGCAATCATTGAAATGACAAATACTGTCATTGCATACTTGAAATTGATACTTTTTTTCATTTTTATTTTTGGTAATTGGCTGATTAGTAAATTCGCATACCATTGGTACTTAGCTTACCTGTCAATTACCGAGCCTGCTTTTTAAATCCAGTCGGAATTTTCTCGCAACATCAATTGCAATGTCATATCCCGCATCTGCATGCCTTATTACGCCCATTGCAGGGTCATTGTTCAGCACGCGCTTTAATCTTTTTGCAGCATCTTCAGTTCCGTCTGCAACGATGACCATGCCTGCATGTATCGAGTAGCCAATACCAACTCCGCCTCCATGATGCAGGGAAACCCAGCTTGCTCCTCCTGCAGTATTGATGAGGGCATTCAGTACCGGCCAGTCTGCAATGGCATCACTTCCGTCTTTCATCGCTTCCGTTTCACGGTTGGGGGATGCAACACTTCCTGTATCGAGGTGATCTCTGCCAATCACGATCGGTGCCTTAACTTTTCCTGATCTCACAAGTTCATTGAATGCAAGTCCTGCTTTTTCTCTTTCTCCCATGCCAAGCCAGCAAATGCGTGCAGGCAAACCCTGAAATGCAATTCTCTCCTGAGCCATCTTTATCCAGCGTGCCAACGGTTTGTTATCAGGGAATAGTTCAAGGATTTTCTTATCCGTTTCATAAATATCATTCGGATCACCGCTCAATGCAGCCCAGCGGAAAGGTCCTTTGCCTTCACAAAATAAAGGACGAATGTATGCAGGCACAAATCCCGGAAATGAAAATGCATTTTCTAATCCGCGTGCCAATGCCTGTCCGCGGAGGTTATTCCCATAGTCGAATGTGATTGCTCCTTTTGCCTGCAACTCAATCATCAGCTTAACATGTTTCACCATCGTATCCAGCGAAAGTTCAATGTATTTTTTGGGATTTTCATTGCGTAAAATTTTTGCTTCTTCTACTGAAAGTTTTTCGGGGAAATAGCCAACAAGTTCATCATGTGCTGAAGTCTGATCAGTTAATGTATCGGGAGTGATTCCTCTGTCGATCAGCCGCTGCAGAAGATCAACAGCATTGCAGACAACACCGATTGAAAGGGCTTTCCCTTCTTTCTTATATTTTACCGCGAGGTCAATTGCTTCGTCAATGTCTAAAGAAATTTCGTCAATGTATTTTGTCTCGAGCCGTTTCCTGATTCTCCATTCTTCCATTTCTGCAGCCAGACAAACGCCTTCATTCATGGTTATCGCCAGCGGTTGTGCGCCACCCATGCCTCCCAGTCCGGCAGTTACGTTCAGTGTATTTTTCAATGAACCTCCAAAGTGCTGGCGCGCCACTTCAGCATAGGTTTCATAAGTTCCCTGTACAATTCCCTGTGATCCGATATAGATCCAAGAACCGGCAGTCATCTGTCCGTACATGATGAGCCCTTTGTCTTCGAGTTCGCGGAAATGCTCCCAAGTTGCCCAATGCGGTACAAGTTGTGAGTTGCTGATGATCACCCTTGGCGCATCTTTATGTGTTGGAAGTATGCCAACTGGTTTGCCTGATTGTATGAGAAGTGTTTCATCGTCATTTAAATCGCGGAGCGCCTTCACGATGAGGTGAAAACTCTCAACGTTTCTGGCAGCTTTTCCTGTACCGCCATATACCACGAGGTCTTCAGGCCGTTCAGCCACCTCAGGGTCAAGGTTATTGTGAAGCATGCGCAATGCAGCTTCCTGTATCCAGCCTTTGCAGGAAAGCGTGGTTCCTGTTGGAGTTTTCGTTTTTGAAAGATCGAGTTTATCGGTAACTGTTGCTTGCATTTTGAATGTCAATGGGGACTGGGTGATTATGTGATTAAATAACTAGGTGATGAGGTAATTATATAATTAGGTCATTAGTATAGAACAGCCGTCATAAGAAATGAACAGCCGTCATTAGGTCATTGGTATTATTGATATTTAGTAATTCAGTTTTTCACATATAGTTCCATTTGGCTTCATCTTGTATCCGGAGTCTCGTCTCATATCTCACCACTCACTACTAATTTCACTCTTCTTTTGACTTTTGACTTGTAACTTTTGACTTGTCTTTCCACGGACAATGCCTGCATCCGCTTTGGCAGCAGTAACCCCGTTTCAGGTGGTATTTTTCTGTAAAGATGATATAACCTTCCTCAGACATGTAATAATCTTCGGGGTCAAACTTATCTGTGAACGCCATGATACGAAATACGAATATTTACGAATGTACGGATAACGAATAACCCCGAAGCCGTCTTGTAATGCTGCAAATCTAATTACTAAAATTGACGATTTTATTACGAGTTTGCAGACTTCTTCAGTTTGTAGGCACTATTTCAAAGTTAATTTCAGCATCCCGAAATCGTATACATTTTTAATATTGCGCATATCCTGATCCAGGTCAACCGTTTTAATGCCATCAAAAGTCAGGGAACATCCATTGTGAAGTTCTCTGATGGCTTCTTTCTTTTCTGCTGTTAGCTTATTTCCGGATTTATTTTCCATGTATTTTAAAACCACGCCATTGCATTTTACTGCCAGGTGAAAAGACACAACGCGGAACCAATAGCTGATGTAAGGATCGGTAAATGCCAGAGAGTCCTCCAGGTGATCCAGAATGTCAATTTCGCCTTTGGCTATTCCTCCAAAGGTGGTTTTGACAGGATGACTCCCTCTGGACTCGCGTTTCAATGGTTGCTGGGAAAAGCCACATTTTGCAACTGTAAAAAGTAGCACTAAGAAAATTAACTTTTTAGAGCTTTTCATTTTTTAATAAATTCAATTGAATGGGTATTGTGGGAGAGACAAATTTACTCTTGTTTTTCGACTTAACGATTTTAGTCACCTCATTCACCTTCCACTTTGCCCCTTTCAATATTTTTCTACCTTCGCCCGCTACAAAAACCGCATTTATTGCTATGAATAACTATAAGAAGATCAACAACATCACCGGCTGGGTTGTATTTCTCATTGCAGCTATCACGTACTTGTCAACAATTGAACCCACAGGCAGTTTCTGGGATTGTGGGGAATTTATTGCCACAGCCCATAAACTCGAAGTTGGTCACCCACCCGGGGCGCCATTGTTTATGATCCTGGCAAGGGTGTTTATACTCTTTGCAGGTGATAATACCGCGATGTTTTCTGTTATGGTAAATGTGCTTAGCGCAATGATGAGCGCTTTCACCATCCTGTTCCTCTTCTGGACCATCACAGCCCTGGCAAAGAAGATTGTTATAGCAAAGGGAGAAGCGGGATTCGACAAAATATTGGCGGTAATGGGGGCAGGGGTTGTTGGCGGACTCGCTTATACATTCTCTGACTCATTCTGGTTTTCTGCTGTTGAAGCTGAAGTGTATTCAAGCTCATCTTTCTTTACCGCACTGGTCGTTTGGCTCATTTTTAAATGGGAGAGTTTGGCTGATGAGCCCCACAACCTTCGTTGGATCATCCTCATTGCATACCTGATGGGGCTTAGCATCGGTGTTCACTTACTCGGCTTGCTCACCATTCCGGCACTTGGCTTCGTTTATTATTTCAGAAAATATACGCCCACTACTAAAGGAATTATTTATACAGCCATGCTCGGCATGACCATACTGGGGTTTGTTCAATTCGGCGTTATTCAGGGATTGTTTGTGCTGGGAAGCAAATTTGAATTGCTATTTGTAAACACCATGGGTCTTCCATTCTGGAGTGGCTTCACCTTTTATATCGCGCTCATTATTGCGGGAGTAATATGGGGGTTGAGGTATACAAAAAGAAAAAATTTAGTTCATTGGAATACTGCTGTCATCAGTTTTGCTTTTGTGCTGATTGGTTATTCCTCCTTCGCATTGATTGTAATCCGCAGCCAGGTAGAACCGCCTTTGGATGAAAACAATCCTGATAACGTCTTTAACTTCGTAAGCTACCTCAACCGCGAACAATACGGTGACCGTCCTCTTTTCTATGGACAACATTACAATGCAAAAATTGTAAATCAGGAAGAAGGCGCCATGCAATATGCAAAAATTGAAGGCATGGATAAATATGTAGAAGCAGGTAAAAAGGTTATTCCCATTTATGATGACAGCAAAAGCACGATTTTTCCACGGATGTACAGCAATCAGGACAACCACGTTGCTGAATACAAAAAATGGGCTGATATTAAAGGCGACCGTACACCAACTTTCGGTGAGAACCTCAAATTCTTCTTTACCTACCAGTGCGGCGAAATGTACTGGCGTTATTTTATGTGGAATTACGTAGGACGGCAGAATGATATTCAGGGTCCGGGTGGAATTACCAAAGGAAACTGGATGAGTGGAATTAAATTTATTGATGAATGGCGCCTCGGACCACAAGATAAAATTTCGGAACAACTCAAGAACAACAAGGCCAGAAATTTTCTTTACGGGCTACCTTTCATTCTTGGATTGCTTGGCATGTATTGTCATTTCAAGAGGGATAAGCATGACGCATGGATCGTCCTTATGCTGTTCTTCTTTACCGGAATAGCAATCGTTATTTACCTGAATGGACCACCGCTACAGCCACGTGAGCGCGATTATGCTTATGCAGGATCCACCTATGCTTTTGCAATCTGGATAGGCTTGGGCGTATTGCAGATCTTTGAATGGATCCGAAAAAAATCTTCAGGTCAGACGGCTGCTGTCATCGCCAGTATAATTGGATTGGTAATACCCGGCATGATGGCCAAGGCAGGATGGAATGACCACAACCGTTCATTCCGTTATACTTCCCGCGACTTTGCAACGGATTATCTGAATTCATGTGCACCCAATGCCATCATCTTTACGAATGGTGATAACGATACTTTCCCATTGTGGTATGCGCAGGAGGTAGAGGGCGTTCGAACCGATGTTCGCGTTGTCAACCTTTCGCTACTGAATACTGACTGGTACATCAATCAACTCAAGCGGAAATATTATGAAAGTGATCCTATTGCCATTTCGTGGACTACTGATAAATATTCACTGGGCAGAAGAGATTACATTCCTTTTTATGATCGCGGATTGAAGGAACCGGTAGAACTAAAGGAATTGGTGGACTTTATGGGTAATGATGATGAATCTTCCAAAGCAAGAACCCAGGGAGGGGAATCGGTAAACTATTATCCTACAAAACATTTTAAAATTACTGTTGATTCGGCAGCGGCCGTAAATAGTGGTACTGTAGCTGCCAAGGATGCGGATAAAATTGTAAAAGTGATGGACTGGACTATCGATGGAGGCTATCTGATGAAAAACGACCTCATGGTGCTGAACATTCTTGCCAACAACAACTGGAAGCGCCCGGTTTATTTTGCTACGACCGTGGGAACTGATAACTTCCTGAATCTGGAGCCTTACTTCCAACTGGAAGGTCTGACATATCGCATTATTCCAATCCGCACCGAAAAGAAAAACGACATAGTTCCGGGCAGAGTTGAAACAGATGTGATGTATAAAAATGTAATGTCCAAGTTTGTATGGGGTAACATGAATGACGAGCGCGTGTATCTGGATGAAAACAATACAAGGATGACGACGAATTTCCGTATCAACTTTGGCCGCCTCGCGGAAGAACTTCTCAATGAAGGCAAGCGCGATTCTGCTGTTATGGTTCTTGACAAGTGCGTAGAAGTTACTCCTGATAAAACCATTCCTTACAATTATTTCATGACGAAGATCGGGGAACTCTACTACCGTGCAGCCGATGCCACCGATCGCACAATTGATTCATCGCTTGTCAACAGTGATGTGGAATTGAGTAAGAAGAAAGAGTGGACAGACAAAGCGAATTCAATTCTAATTCGCCTCAGCGATATTTATTCCGATAACCTGGAATACTACTTATCACTGAAAGGAACAAAATTTTTCAAGTACGTTGAACAGGATATGAATCAGTCATTGTACATCATGCAGGCTGTTGCAAGCATTGCCAAGCAGACTAATCAAAAGGACGTGGCTGACAAGTTGGATAAAAAATTCAATGAACTTGCCGGGAAAGCAGGAATGTAATTTCATTGCCAGACAAAATAAAAAATGCCTCCCGGCGGGGAGGCATTTTTTATTTGGATCAACCACAAGTTGTGAATTATTCCACCACAACACGATGTTGAGAATTAACTGAGGTTCCCAGTATGGATAGGTTGTAAAAACCTTTGGCCATGTTTTCCAGGTTCAATTCAAGAAGGTTAGTGCCTTCATGAATGTTCATTTCAGAACGGTAAACAATTTCACCAAGGGTATTTATAAGATCAATTGCTACGCGATCAGATGTAAGGGAATTAATCTCAACTTTCATCTTATCATGTGCCGGATTCGGATAAACCTTTACATCGCTTTCAATTGTATTTTGTAATTGAGATTGTCTGCATGTAATTGTAACCGGCAATATTGTATTCGCAGAATTACCACAATCGTTGGCTGCATATACCTTTAGCTGACCGCCACCGCTTCCCCAGAGTACCAGCAAGTTGTTCGATCCCTGTCCTCCCAGGATTGATGCAGTTGGTGGAACAGACCATGTTAAAAGATTTGCTCCGGTAGAACCCGTTGTCATATAACTTTCAACAGATCCATTGCACACTGAATTGTTTCCTGAGATGGCAGCCGGAGTTCCGGGCTTACCAAGAATTGAAAGACTACGTATTCCGCTGTTTCCGCAACTGTTTCCTGCAGAAACTGAAAGGGTAACAGTATTTAGGTTTCCTGTAAAATCTACTGATACTGAACTGAGGTTATTTGGTCCTGAAATGGATGCACTTCCATTTGAAACTGTCCACAGATAAGATGTTGCACTACTTACCGGTGGTATTGAGAATGAAACTCCGGTTTGTCCACACTGTCCCAAAGCTGGTCCTGAAATATTCGAAGGCGTATTTGGCATTCCGGTTGCAATACCCTTGCATCTTGTAATGCTTGCAAATCCACATGCACTTAATGCAGTAACACAAACTGAGGAACCAGCCGGGATTGTTGTCGGGAAGAAAATACTGGCACTATTACCGGCAGGACTAACTACTGCACCCGGTACTGAGCAAACCCAGTTATAGGTTGCAGCTCCGTTTACCGTTGGAATGGAATAAACTGCACTGGTTGAAGGACAAACATAAGAATTTCCTGTCATTGCTCCCGGAACGGCTGGTGTGCGGCTTATTGAAATACTCCTTGGTGAACTGTTGTAGCCGCAGCTTAATGAAGCATATACCTGCAGCGTTGCGCCAATAAATGGTGCAGCGAAATCTACTGTTACATTTGGAGTAGGAGTTGTAATCGTGATGACTGCAGTACCATTTAAAGTAGCATCATTTCCAACCACAGTCCATGTATAAGTATCAGCACCTGCAACAGGAGAAACGCTGTAGCCTGAGCTCATATTCGGGCAACCTGTGATGCTACCTGCAATTGGACCCGGTGTTGAAACTTTTGCGCGTACCCATTTACAAATGGTATTACTTTGACCGCAGGCGTTACCGCCAAAAACACATATGCTGTATCCTGATGATCCTGGCAGTGCGCCGAATGTGGAGGTAACACCTGTTGAAGTCGTTTGATACGGTCCTGGTAAGCCATCAAACAAGATTCCCGCAGGGCCGCTCCAAGAATAATAAGTTGCATTTGAAACAGTATTAACTGTTAAGGCAGCAGTATTTCCTGTGCACGCAGATACCGGCGCTGTTAATGTACTCACACTGGAGGTCGGTGCTGAAGTCTTTACCAATACTGTAACAGGTACGCAGTTTGTTACATTACAAAAACCTTCAGCTCTTACATAATATGTATGAACACCTCCACCTACAGGAATTGGCGTTGCAGTCGATCCCATTGCAACAGATGCTCCACTGCCACATCCACCTTCGTACCATACCCAACTCGCATCAATTGCAAGAGTACCTCCATTCACAGTTAGTGAAGCAGGTGTTCCGTTGCAGATCTCACCATAGGCTGAGTTGTTTAAAGCTGTTGAAGGGTCAAGGGAGTAATCCCTTACCTCAGTGCTGATTGAATTTGAAGTGGCAAAACAACCGTTTGCATCAGTATAGGTTACCGTAAAAATATCGGCATAGTCAACACTGATGCCTGTTGTGGTTTCGCTTGTGCTCCAAAGGAGATCACTGGAATAATTTGTTGTATTGAGAACAACACTTGTTGTAGTAATTCCATCTGAACATAAAACGGTAGAACCTGCAGGAACCACTATTGGAGCTGCCGGTGGCGCTGTTTCAGTGATTGCCTGCGACTGATGATGCAGACATCCGAAATTATCTGTTGCGGTTACAGAATAGTTGCCTGATGTAGCAACTGTTATTAGTGAAGTCGGTTCAGTAGTGTTCCATACATAGCTGACAGCGTTGTTTTGTGTTGCCTGAAGGTCAGTCGTTGTTTGTCCGGTGCAAAGATTGGTGCTGCCAATTACTGTAATATTTGCCGGTAACGTATCATAAACTGTAACAAGTTGTGAGGCAACATTGGAACATCCGTTTGCATCAGTTCCTGTGACCGAATAAGTTGCCAGTGAATTTACATTAATGCTCTGTGTCGTTTGTACCGGTGTAGTATTCCATGAATAGGATGAGAGACCTGCTGTTGCCGTAAGGGTAACATTTCCTCCGGCACAAAAATCAGTTGCGCTGCCCGGAGTAACGGCAACAGTAGGGAGTGGATTTACATTGATCGCAGCAGCAGTTGATGCAGCTGAGCATCCGTTTTGGTCAGTTACAGTCACAACGTAGTTTTGGCTTAACTGCATGTTCTGCGCAGTAGGATTCAAAATTAATGCGTTGGTAAGGTAAGTTGACGGAGACCATGAATATGTAAGCGTTCCACCATTAGGTGTAAAACGCCATGCTTCAGGGGTAGAAACAGTCCAGTTACCATCACTGCCATTTCTGCCAGCGGGAACTTTGGCTGAGGTACCATTTGTATTTTCAATTCCCATGGTTTTCAAAGCACCTGATGTTGAAGAACTGTTAGTGAGATTGTTCATGTGAACTTCTATGATGTTTGATTTTTCATAGAGACGAATCTGGAAATTAACATTTCCGCGTTTATTTCCTGAACAGCCGCCACCGGTTCCTGAACAATAAAACGCCACATTATTATAGTAAATTGTAAATACCCTGTTTGGAGTTGAACCGGTAGAAAAAGTTGTGATCGTATTCGCATTGGCATTCAGATCGGAAAGTACACCGGCAATGATATTGTTGGGATTTGTGGCAGAGGGTAGCGTTTGACCATACACACCTGTTGATGATGAACTGGTACCTAACTGTACAAAGCCATTGGTATAAACATAAAGATTGTTGTAGTTTACTCCATAGAAACTGAAAGTAAATGGCAATGCAATTGAACCTGATACTGCATCATCGCCACTCGTTGCACTTGACCCTGAACCAAGTGGAGAACTGTATGGAATTGAGGTAACAGAGTAATTGGTTGAATTACCGCCGGCTGCCGTAAGATCTGTATTCCCGTTCTGGCACAAAGTTGACAATGATGCGGATGCTAGCGCAGTAACTGCCGGATATACTGTTACTGCCTGAGATGCAGTTGCAGAACAGCCATTGGTTGTTCCTGTAACGGTATAAGTTGTAGTGCTTAATGGTGAAACAGAAATCGAGGCACTGGTTGAGCCACCGGGATTCCAACTATATGTTGTTCCGCCTGATGCAGTAAGAGTGGCTGAGCCTGTACCACAGATGACTCCATTGACAGGACTGGATGAAGCGCTAACTACGGGTACAGGATTTACAGTAAGTGCTGCGCTATTAGAATTTACGACACCGCAGGATCCTGAAACGATGCATTGGTATAATGTTCCGCTCATACCAAGCGTTACTCCGTTTACGACAAGTGAAGATGAAGTTGCTCCTGCGATATCAGCAAAACTTCCTAAGGAATTATCCTGCCATTGATACGTAACCGATGTACCTGATGCTGTAACAGAAAAAGTAGCATTTGCTCCTTCGCACTTTATTTGAACAGCGGGATGTGCTGAGATTGATGTTGTTGCGTTTACTGTTGCATTTGTTGTGGATGAAGCCGAACAACCACCTGATGTTGCTATTACTGTATACGTTCCGCTGGCAGCAGCCGTTGCTGAACTGATAGTAGGGTTTTGAGATGAAGAGGTGAACCCATTTGGACCGGTCCAAGAAAAAGTCCCGGCTGACGAAGTTGAACTAAGATCTAAGTTACTACCTGCGCACAAGGGGCCATTATTAGATGCTGAAACAGAAGGTGGGGTGCATGAAGTCAATGAAATCTCGTCAAATGAACCCGCAGGATTCGAACCACTAAAATCATTGTTATTTCTCCAGCTGAAAACCAGTCGCTGTGTGGTACCGGCCAAAGCAGCGCTAAGTGTAACAGAAACCGTTTGATAAGAGCTTTGACCTGTATACGGACCGGCAATTTGATTTGCCCCGGGCAAAGCAGTACCTGCAACCGGCGTTGTTGTAGTGGGAACTAAAAAGACTTTAATGTCATCAGATCCTGATTGACCATTACACCTCCATTTAAAATTAAGAGTAATGGAAGTTTCTCCGGCAGGGAAATTTACATTTCTGTAAAAATGCTGAACACGTGTTGCATTGGAAAGACTCCAGTTGCTATAATTATTACTTGTACCGGTGGCTGTGCTGCTCACATAGGCCGACCGGGCCCCGGCAGATGCAACAAAGTTACTGCAGAACCATTGGTTACCGGAACCGCTGTTTACTGCCGTCCACCCATTTGCGGCAAAGGTGGTTCCCGTTTCGAAACCACCATCTCCTGTAGGTGAAATAATAACTGTTTGTGCAAATGAAATTTGAGATGTTGCTAATAGAGCAATAAACATTAGTGCCTTAAATAATGTTGTATTTTTCATGATGAAGTAATTAAATTAATAAATAATATGATTAAATTGATATATTGGTTGTAATTTATTAAATTTTATAAGTTTGCTAAAGTATTGTTTTAACTTGGGTTTTTAAAATAAATTTGGCAAATAGCTGTAAATTGACTGTGAGTCATAATTTTATTATGGTATGAGATCATTATATATAGCAATTTATTAAATTAACATCAGCGCCAGAAGTAAGAAAAATAATGTTAATGAACGCTAAAATTGCAGTTTCGTTTGAAACATAAACTTCGATAAAAGCTTTATTCAGTTTGAAAATAATAATATGTAAAATATCCAGAAACGGGTTATTTTGTTATATTTTCACTATTTAAGTCAGATTGAGGTACTTTACCAAAAAATGAATACGTTTATTTTTTCTTTAGATGGCATCATATTAAGTAATTTTGCTTCTTCATTAAAGATGTCTATTTCGCAGATTTTGTCAGGGTGTATTTTCTGAGGATCCATATAATAACAAACTTATTGTTACACGCAATCTTCAGGTTTATTCCATCAATAACGTGGTGCATCGATACTATTGAGAAAAAACTGTTTCTTTCTTTTGATGATGGCCCGGTTCCGGAGGTAACCCCGGAAGTACTTGATATGCTTTCTGTTGGAAAAGCGAAAGCAACCTTTTTCTGTGTTGGACAGAATATTCTTAAAAATCCTGAGATATTTAAACAAATTATCAACGAAGGTCATGCTGTAGGGAACCACACTTTCAATCACCTGAATGGTTGGCGCACATCACGGAATACATATCTTCATAATGCTGAAATGTGCAGGGATAGAATGGTAGCAGAAAACATGCAATTGGATTCCTTTTCGCTTTTCCGTCCACCTTATGGCAAACTTACAGCTACCCAATATTTAGCAATAAGAAAGCAATACAGTATTGTTATGTGGGATGTTCTTACCCGCGATTGGGAAGAAAATGAAAGCCCTGAATCATGCTTTAATAGAATAAAGAATAAGGCTGTTCCGGGAAGCATCATTGTCTTTCATGACAGCATAAAGGCCAAGTCCCGCATGCTTCCGGCTCTTCAAATGACGATTAAGCACTTTACTGAATTGGGATATAAATTTGAATCGTTGGGAAAGTACATCTGACAGTTTTTTTATCCCTTCGTTTTTTCTATTTTTGGTTTTCAACAAAGGTGAAAAAGCATTACTTCATATTGTTTGTGCTGTTGCATTATTGCTATCAGACGTTTGCGCAAGAGAAGCGCGGCACGATAGGATTCGGTGTTTCTGCCGGTGCCGTCAACTATGAAGGTGAACTGGATGATAATTTTACTTTACAATTTACAAGACTTGGAATAGGAGTTCACACCACAGCATTATTTTTCAGTCGGCTTCATGCCCGTCTCGCATATTTTCACGGACAAATCGGTGCGCATGATGGTGGATTATTTTCCACTGAAAACAGACGCAACCTTGATTTTTACAGTGACATTGATGAAGCATCTTTTGTTTTTATGTACAAGTTTCAAAACCGTAAGCGTGGATTTACGAAAAGGAATTTTGTAACACCTTATCTTTTTGCAGGCATTGCAGGGTTTGTGTTCAACCCCAAAACAAATTACAATGGTAAGACCTATGAATTGCAAAAAATAGGAACGGAAGGCCAGTACCTTGGTGGCAATTCCCCAAAGCCTTATAAACTTCAGCAAATAAGCATTCCTTTTGGTGTTGGTTTCATGTTGAAGCTTTCCCGAAAATTAGATTTTGGGGGTGAGTGTGGATTCAGAAAAACTTTCACGGATTACCTGGATGATATAAGTACCTTTTATCCTGACAGGGAAGAGCTAAGAGAAAAGAAGGGCGATATTGCTGTTCAATTGTCGGACCGCAGTGCCGATCCTTCCAGCCATAGCAGGGTGCGTGGAAATCCTGCATTTAAGGATTGGTATGTTTATACCAATTTCCATTTCACTTATTATTTTACAACGGCATTGTTTAAGCCTTATAAACTGAAAAATCAATATAAGGACAATTCGTGCAAGAACCTGATGACTCCAAAAAAACTATAAAAGTTCAGATTTTTTCTCTGAGCCAGTTTCTGTAATGGATAATCTCAGAATCACTTGCTTCGCCCGGTTTGAGCAATGACTGAATTTTTTTAACCAGCAAAGGATCGCTTTTAATGTTGGGTGTTTTTATCATCTTTCCGATGATTTCAATCAATTCCTTTTCTCTTATATTTTCTTTTTCCGCAAGCATGTTCCTGAAATCTTTCTTTACTTGTTTCAACTTGTATTCAAGCGTATCTTCATCATCCAGTTCGTAACGCACGATCAGGTCAGCAACGGCGATCTTAAACTGCAACGATTTGTCGGCATTCTTATAGCCCTCCAGCAGGTAAATTTTATGGAGATTGCGAATACTCTGATGAAAATCCTTATGGTCAAAATAGACAACGGCAAGGTTCAGGAAAATGAAAAGTTCGTAAAAATTATTGGCACATATTTTTTCATTGCCCTTCATTTCATTCAGGATATCAATGGCCTTGTTTCTGTCGAGCCGAGAATAATTGATCACGAGCGAATTGTAGTAGAAGAAGAGATACTTGTCATAGTGCATGCGATGATATTCTTCCATGGCACTTTTCAGTTTCTCTGTATACTTCAGTGATTCGTTCAGTTTGTCTGTTTTGAATAGTGTGTTCACAATAAAAACCAGCATTTGTAATTTAGTGTCGTGGTTGTTCTTATTGAACAGTTTTTCCTTAATGAAATCAGCGTACATGCCGAGCAGGTATTCCTCAAGGGCCGGGTATTGTCTTTTCTGCAGCAGGATCTGGGTAACTGCATCATAAATTTTGAACCTAAGCTTTGGGCTCTGCTGGAGTTCTTTGTCTGCTGACAATTCACGGACTGTCTTCTGCAATAGTTTAAGGACAGGATTTTCCGAAGCAGAAAAATTCTGTGTTGTTTTCAACCGGAAGGTTACGGTAGCAAGAATGTCGTCTATGGCACGCAGTTGCCTTATCTGTTCCTGGTTTGAAGTTCTCAGTCTGATGTAATGTTCAGGGTTGATCGTAATCATTTCGCGACTAAGACGAATATACTCCCCATAAATAATATCAAGTAATTCAAAATTCTCAATACGCTTCGCTTCAGCTTCAGCTTTTTTCAAGAAGTAATGCGCGATATGGATCTGATTCCGGTTAAAATGAAATTTCTCCAAAGCGAGCAAGTGCAGTGCATGAATAAGCTCATCGTCATCAAAATGCTGGACCATTAGACTTTTGCTCACATCACCGAGTACCCTGTTTTTCAGTCTGTAGAAAGTATTTTTATCGCAGCCGCTATAGAGTTTTTCGTGGATTTTTCCTTCGTCATAGGCATCGCCACTTTTCCTGATATAATCGAAAAAGAGAACGTCTTTCCTGTCATCTTTCTCATTGGTTCGGTTCACAAATAATTTATAGCCACGAACCTGTTCCTTATTCATGTGGGCGATGATCTGGTTGAGGATATCCATATGCGTTTTAAACGGGTAAGGAAAAGTAAAAATAAACTTGGTGCTAAGGAAGGATTTAATATTTTTGTTTCCAACAAAACTTCCTTGCTATGAAGAAGATACTTTTAATCCTGACACTGTTGGCTTCCGTTTTCATCAATTCAAAAAGCGTTAATGCCCAAACACTGAGACTTGATTCCATTATTGGCTTTCCTGATACTGTATTTCAACAGCAGGTTGTGAGCATGGAACTCTTAATAAGTAATTCAGGAGGATTCCTTTTCAGTGGAGATTTGCTGGTATTAATGCATTCTCTTGGTGATTCTACAGGGGCCGACACGTTGTATTTCAATGCGACCTACAGTATTTCAGGGAATACCTTTTATGATACTATTCAGATTACACATACCTTCAATGCTGCAGAGCTTGATGCAGGTGATAATATTGTTGTGGTATGGCCATCTTCTGCACAGAGCCCACTGGCAGTCAACAATGATTCTTTGACTTTTAATGTTTTCTTCCTGAATACAGGAATTGAAGAGAATGAACGGCAGCAGGCTCTATTTATCTATCCCAATCCATCCGGTGGAATTATCCACATTGTATGGACTGATTCTGAAAAAGTTGAACAGGTAAGGATATTTGATGCAATTGGAGCTGAATTGCTATTTTACAGGAAAGCCATTAATGAGGCAGATATCAGGTCATTCAGCAGTGGACTTTATTTTATAGATGTGATCAATAAAGACGGATCGCATGTGGTGAGCAAATTTTTCAGAGAGTGATTTCCTATCTTTGTCGCAGATGCAGGAGCAAAGAGACTCAGTTATTTATTGCGACAATTTAACACGCTATTCCCGTCTTCAAACAAGGGAGGTGATAGCGGGGAATCTGGGCATTGGCGGAAAAAATCCGATTCGTATTCAGAGTATGACGACCACAGATACGATGGATACCATTGCAACTGTCGAACAATCCATCCGGATGATCACAGCGGGATGTGAACTGGTGCGAATCACTGCACCAAGTATCAACGAAGCAAAAAATCTTGCTGTCATAAAAGCTGAATTGAATAAAAGAGGATACCAGGTACCCATTTGTGCAGATATACACTTTACTCCCAATGCCGCCGAAGCTGCAGCACGGATTGTTGAGAAGGTACGCGTGAACCCGGGCAACTATGCCGACAGAAAAAAATTTGAAACCATAGACTATACAGATGATTCCTATGACCGGGAGCTTGAAAGGATTCGAAACCGGTTTATTCCGCTGATTAAAATCTGCAAGGAGTATGGGACTGCCATGCGCATCGGTACAAACCATGGTTCATTGAGTGACAGGATCATGAGCCGCTATGGAGACTCTCCGCTGGGTATGGTAGAATCAGCGCTTGAGTTTTTACGTATTTGTGAAAGCGAAAATTACTTCAACATCGTTCTTTCAATGAAGTCGAGCAATACACAGGTAATGGTTCAGGCTTACCGGTTACTGGTGATGAAGATGAAGGCGGAGGGAATGAATTATCCATTGCATCTGGGCGTAACGGAAGCGGGAGAAGGGGAAGACGGAAGGATCAAGTCGGCAACCGGCATCGGTGCACTGCTGGAAGACGGTCTGGGAGATACCATTCGTGTATCACTAACGGAAGATCCGGAATTTGAAATCCCTGTTGCAAAGGAACTTGTAAAAAAATACGAGCACAGAATTGAAAAGCAGCAGGAGATCCCTTTACTTCTGGTGCAGCTTCCTGCAGGCAGTTATTCTCCGGTGTCCTATTCAAGAAGACTCAGCAATGAGCTTGTAAATTTTGGAGGCCACCAGGTGCCACGTGTCATTTGTGACCTGAGTACCCGAAACGAAATCACACCTCGATCACTTTTTCCGTTTGGTTATAACTATTCTGTCGCACTGGACAAATGGAATATTTCCGATCAGGCATGTGACTATATTTTTGCCGGAGATAAAAAAGTTGATTTTAACACGCCGGGTACACTTGGCATGATCTATAATAAAAATACCTGGCTGTCACTAACAGACAAAACACGATGTTATCCGCTTTTTTCTTTTGGTGAATTTCAATCTGCAGATACAAAATCGCCATACATGAACTTTGTTACTGTAAGGATCAATGATCTGATTTCTTCGTACCGCTTTTTCAACAGCCATCCTGTTGTTTTTATTTTCGAAACGAATAATGAACATGGTATGGCTGAACAGCGAAGAATGTTTTTTGAACTTCTTTATAAAAATGATCTATCGCCAGTTGTTATCAAAAGAAAATACTCAAAACCCGCTGATGATTCCCTTATCCTTAGTGCAGCTACTGACCTTGGTGGCTTATTGATCGATGGATTTGGTGATGGAGTCTGGGTTGATTCTGAAAACAATCCAAAGCTATTGAATAGTTTGTCTTTCGGAATATTGCAAGCGGCGCGCACCAGAATTTCAAAAACAGAATACATTAGTTGTCCAAGTTGCGGCAGAACGCTTTTTGATTTACAGGAAACAACTGCAAAGATCCGATCCCGCACCGATCACCTGAAAGGAATTAAGATCGGCATCATGGGTTGTATAGTGAATGGACCCGGAGAAATGGCTGATGCAGATTATGGCTATGTAGGATCAGGCCCCGGGAAGATCACGCTTTACAAGGGCAAAGAAGTTGTGAAGAAATCCGTTCCCACTGAAAATGCTGTGGATGAACTGATCGAGTTGATCAGAGAAAATGGCGATTGGGTTGAAAGTGCTATCTTCTCAGATCATTCCGGCTAAGCGATAGATTTCATATTTCCAGAATGAGGATGTTCAGAATGTCTTTACCAGTTTCTGTGAAGACATTTTTCCTTCTCCTGTAAACACGCACTGGTAAACGCCACCCTTCAATCCGGCGATATCGATAGCGGTGTCTTCAAAGATGATTTCCTTAAACACCAGGCGCCCGACAGCATCAAAAATTTTCAGTTCAAGGTTTTCTTTTCTTGAATTAAATTTGATAAAGACAACATCTTTCGCAGGATTTGGGTAAAGCATCACATCACTGATTGTTACCGGGATACTGATGCCAGGGAAAATCCAGTTGATTGAATTCGATGTTCCGGTACAGCCATAGACATCAGTAACAGTACAAAAATAGATTCCTGATCCTGTTGGAACATATGTTGAATCATGGGCTCCGCCAATCTGGGTTCCATTCAGATACCATTGGTGCAATCCGCTATAAGTAGAGGCAAGGGTGTCATTCATATCAGAAATAGATACAATCGGAGTTGGATGTACTGTAACATGAATACTGTCAATGATCGGACAGGAATTAACAGTCAGGCCGTTTACAGAATACCATCCGTCTAAACTTGCAAAAATGGTGTCATCACTGCTTCCGGTATTCCATGTATAAAACACCTGTTCGCTGGCCCAGAAAACAAGACCAACTGAATCACCTTCGCAGAAAGAGGTAACTCCCAATGGTGTAATGCCATGTGCTGGTGGATTTACTGCTATGGAAGTATCGGCAATTGCATCGCAGGAATCAAAAGTAAGACCGACCATCGTATATGAACCCGGCAGCGACGGCGTATAAATTCCTGAATCCGGGGCATTTGGATCCGGTGATCCGTCTTTATACCATTGAATGGAAAGATAGTCTGAAAAATTCAGGCATTCAAGTGAGCAGCCATTCCAGTAAAATAACGGAACAAATACCTCGTAAACCAAGAAGGAAACCATGTTTACGTCGTTAGCCGAATTAGGATCCGGTAGTGTATTCACGGTAGAAATTGAAACCTCAATGTCGTAGGTAGTAGCGCTTAAAAAATCAGAGGATGGCGTCAGTTCGATGGCAGCAAGATCACCTGCAGCAATCAGACCCGACCATGTAACAGGTGCCTGCGCAACACTGTTGATACTCCAGTTCAATACAACTTCTGTTATATCCACCAGGTCGTTGTTATAAATATTGATGCTGATGGGAATTTGTGCAGGACAGAAGTTCAGGTTTGCCGGAGATGCAAAGGTTGCAACTTCAGCATCTGCAGGTTGTGCATTTGCGTTTTGAAGAAGAAAGAAAAAGAAACAAATACCGGATAGAAGTAGATTTTTTTTCATTTGCAGGGTTTTAGGTTGGTGCGAAAGTAAGGCAGTGAACGAAGATGCTGCGGAGTAAAACTAATAGTTTTCAATAGCCGGTTATGTAAAACTCTGAAGATGAACTTCTCCGATTTGAAATTACATGCGTGCATCAAGTAAAAATATTTTCATCTCACAGGATGCAAGTTCTTCTCCGTTACAGCTGACTTTCGCATTGATAACAGAGGCATTCATAACTTCAGCAACGACATTTATTTCAGTTTCAAGGAGGTCGTTCACCTTCGGTAACCGAAAAAGTTTAAAGTCTTTGATTGCGCCGATAAATCCAACAGGCACCGGTTTGTTTTGTGATTTGAAAAAATAACCCGTGCCGGCAGCAGCGCTCTGGGCCATATTTTCAATCAATCCGGGCTCTGTAAAATAGCCATTCTCTGAGAAGATATTTTTCTCTGAGGGAGTAAATCCTGTATGAATATTCTTTTCATCACAAGAGAATAATCGGCCAACCATAACAAATGGCTTTTTCTGCGGGATGAGATTTTCAAACTCCTCGCCGTCGACTAGTATTATCGGTTCTGACATAGAGCATTAACTAGCTAGGCGAAAATACTGATGAAATGAATGCATAAAACTTTATGACAAATTTATTTTTGATGCTATTTATCAATGGATTACCTTTGAAATCCTCTCTGTCATTGCACTTTGGAGGCTTACACACAATATGAAAAACACCATTCACCACACCATTATTCTAGTTTGTCTTCTATTTGGAGGAATAACGAGTTCATTTGCACAGAATGGAATTAATTTTGACGGAACGAATGACTATGTCACACATGGTTCTGCATCAGCATTGCGGGCATCAGCCTTTACTGTTGAAACCTGGTTCAAGCGAAGTGGTACTGGCGTAAGTGCCAGCACAGGAACAGGAGGCCTTACAGCTATTCCTCTTGTTTCAAAGGGAAGGGGAGAAGCAGATGGCAATACAAAAGACTGCAATTATTTCCTTGGAATTGATGCTGCAACCAATGTTTTGGCAGCTGATTTCGAAGAAGGTACCGGTCAGCCAAGTCCCGGCTTAAATCATCCTGTGAAGGGAATTACAACTATTTGTAACAATGTCTGGTATCATGCAGCTGCTACTTATGATGGTAACACATGGAAACTATACCTGAATGGTAATCTTGAAAGAACACTTGTTGTAGGTCGGCTTCCACAGTCATTGTCAATTCAGCATTCAAGTATTGGAACTGCATTGAATTCAACAGGTGTTGCTTCGGGTTATTTTGCAGGAAGCATGGATGAAATAAGGATCTGGAACTCGGCATTGTCACAAGCAACTATACAGACAAATATGACCCTGCAAATTAATAGTGCAACAGGTCTCATCGGTCATTGGGGAATGAATGAAGGTATAGGCACGGCAACTGCCAATTCAGGAACAGCATCATCAGTGAACGGAATTTTGACCAATGGCCCAGTTTGGATTTCAGGCACTACCTTCTCTCCGATCACTTCTTCAGGAAATGCTTCTTTGTATTTTGGGGGAACAAATACATATGTGACGTTTGGTAACATTTCAGGGCTGGGTCTTTCACAATTTACTGTAGAAACATGGTTCAGAAAAGAGGGAATAGGAACAACTGCAAGTTCGGGTTCCGGAGGTGTAAGTGCAATTCCTTTGTTGACGAAAGGAAGATCTGAAGCAGACGGAAGCACGAAAGATTGCAATTATTTTCTCGGCATTGATGGCACAACAGGAAAACTTGCAGGAGATTTTGAAGAAGGGACGGGCAGTGCATCACCAGGGCTCAATCATCCGATCTATGGAACAACCGTAATCACAGGCAATGTATGGAATCACGCAGCACTTACCTATGACGGCAGTGTTTTTAAGATATACCTGAATGGGAATCTGGAAAACTCAGTAACAGTAAACCGCACTCCTCAAAGTGCAAGTATTCAGCATGCGGCATTGGGTTCTGCATTAAATTCATCAGGATCACCCGCAGGATATTTCAACGGATCAATTGATGAGGCCCGCATCTGGAACAATGCGCGCTCTCAGGCAATTATTCAATCGACGATGTCGCAACAGTTGAACTCGCCACAAACCGGAATGGTGGCTCGATGGGGATTGAACGAAAGGTGCGGCACTGCTGTGAAGGATAGTTCCGGCAATGCAAAGCATGGAACCATTACAGGCAGCAACTGGTACTGGAATTCCGGCGCACCACTGACGCCACCGGTAATTAACAATCCGCCTGCACAGCCTGTTGTTGTTTCTCCGTTGAACAATGCAGCCGGTGTTCCAGTATCAACCTCGCTGAATGTTTCAGTGAGTGATCCGGAAGCTACAGCCCTTACAGTTGCCTATTACGCACGTCCTTGTCCGCCTACACCGGCTGCTGATTTCACAGTCATTGTAATTCCCGATACACAATATTATACCGGGCTGATGTATGGCGGCACCAATGAAATGTACAAGTCACAGATGAACTGGATTGTTAGCCACCTTGTTTCTGATAACATCGTGTTCGTTGAAGGAGTAGGTGATTGTGTGCAGAATGGCGATACGTATGTAAATGAATGGAAACGTGCAGATACCTCAGTAAAAATTATTGAGAACCCTGTTACTACACAGCTCACATTTGGCATTCCTTTCGGAATGAATATCGGCAATCATGACCAGTCGCCTGTTGGCAATCCAAATGGAACGACAAATTATTTTAACCAGTATTTTGGTTCTGCACGTTTCAACGGTCGCCCTTATTATGGTGGTCATTATGGGAGTAGTAACGACAATAACTACTGCCTCTTCTCAGCAAGCGGAATGGATTTCATCGTAATCAATTTTGAATATTCACCAACCCAGGATCCTGCGGTGCTGACATGGGCAAATAATTTATTGCAGTCAAATAGCAACAAAAGAGCTATTCTCGGAAGTCACTATTTTATAGATGCAGACAGTGCATGGGGAACACAGGGAAGCGCTGTTTACAACATGGCGAAAACAAATCCGAATGTTTTCCTCATGCTGTGCGGACACCAGGATGAAGAAGCAAAACGGACAGACGTGTACCAGAATAATGTAATTACAACTTTACTCAGCGACTATCAGGCGCGCACGAACGGCGGTAATGGATGGATGCGCATCATGAAGTTCTCGCCGGCAAACAATACAATTTCCGTAAAAACATTTTCACCCTGGCTGAATCAATATGAAACCGATGCCAACAGCCAGTTTACGATTAATTACAACATGACACCGGCTGCACAGGCATATTCACTCATCGGAACAAATACAGGCGTTCCATCAGGAACCGTTTCTTCCATGCCCTATGCTTCACTTGCGCTGAACACCTGCTATCAATGGTACACTACAGTGAGTGATGGAGTGAATACAGTTACATCATCTGTATCAACTTTTACAACTGGTACAGCGGCTGCAAGAAATTCAGTTGAAAATTTTTCTGATGATGCAGGTGTAAATGGTTCAACTGATGTAATGAATGTATTTCCGAACCCGAGCTACGATGGGATTTTCAATATTTCCTTTGGTGAATCATTTGTCGGCTCACCTGTTACTATCACTAACTCAATAGGGGAGGTTATTTACAACGACCGGTTGACCAATGAAAACGGGCATCAGCAAATTGATTTAAGAAAAGCAAAACCGGGAATTTATTTTCTGAGAATACAAGGAAAAAATATTTCAGAGCAACGGAAAATTGTGGTGGAATAAGAGGGGTTAATAGTTGATTTTATTTGGATTAATAATTCTAGTCGCAGATTTGCGGTGTTATATTTTTGCTTATTGCCAATTGCCAATTGCCAATTGCCAATTGCCTACTGCCTACTGCCGCTTTTCCTTTCGTCCTTCTTCCCAGAAATTGTAAAAATTAAACCACTGCGTGGGGTATTGTTTCACTTTTTCTTCCAATGAAGTAACATATTCCCTTAAAATCTCTTCCGGACTTTTTTCGCTCACCTTTGGTTTGCTTGCAGAGTAATGATAATGCGAGGAGGATTCTTTCACCGCATATACAAAGGTATAAGGCGTTTTCAGTTTATGGGCAATCTGAAAAACACCTGAAGGAAACAATGCCTTTCTTCCGAGGAATTCTGTTTCAAATGTTTTTGTACCTTCGGTAAACCGGTCGCCGTGTATGCAGATGAATTCATTTCGTTGAATCGCTGCTGAGATTTGAAAAATATGGGACATGTCATTTTTCACGGAGATGATGTTGTAGTTAGGGGCGCCTGCAAAACGGTCCATATATTTTTTGATCTGTTCGGCTTCTCCTTCAAAGAGTACGATGTTTACTTTTGTCTCCACGCGTTTCAGCATGTTGCCCGCCATATCCCAGTTGCCGAGATGCCCGCTGATGAGCACGCCGCCGCGTCCTGCTTTCGCCATTTCATGCAGGTATTCTTCCCCGTTAAAATCGAATGTGAAGTTTGTTTTTACATCTGCCATCATTGCAAATTTGTCGAGCAGTGATACACCCAGGTTATAATAGCTTTTGTAAATGGAAGAAATGCTTTTGAAGAAAGGAAACTTCAGCATGGTCCGGAAAAAATGCCAG
Organism: uncultured Flavobacteriales bacterium; assembly: GCA_964356415.1. GTDB lineage: Bacteria > Bacteroidota > Bacteroidia > AKYH767-A > 2013-40CM-41-45 > JAPLDB01. Next base: position 25,785 of record CAYHHK010000002.1, on the reverse strand, counting down.
GAGGATTTAAAGGTTCGGAATGAAAAAAACAGGTACCATGATGCAACAAACCGGAGAATAAAATAAGCAAGCCGCAGTCCATGCAGCTTTAAAATGAAAACAAAAATTTTGTAACCGAGAAGTCCGCCCTGGGATTTACCCTTCCATGAAGGCATGGGGAATTTATTTTGCCGCTACTTTTGTGTTGATGTAGTTGTAAAAGTCCTGGAAGGTCTTGATATTGACAAAATCCTCTCCTTTTACCTTAAAACCGAAATTGCTTTCAATGACAACGACTAAATCAACATAATCGAGGCTGTCGAGATTCAGGGTTTCTTTCAGGTTTGCCCCGGGTGTAATGGACTCAGGATCAACCTCAAACTCATCAACAAGGAAAGCATTTACCTTGGTGATTATTTCATCTGTGCTGGTAGCCGACATTCAAGTGCTTGTGTTTAAGTAGGTCGGCAAACTTACATGATTTTTTTCAGAAATCCATTCTTAATTTTTCCCTTGTCAGCCGTAGCTTCAGCGAAGGTTGATCCTTGCCACCCGTAGCTCTTTGCTTTCCGTAGCTTTAGCGAAGGAGAGTGAGCGAAGGTTGGGAGCGATGCTGTCTCATTTCAATTTACCTGTCTTCCTGCCATCCTGCTAACGGCAGGCAGGCGCTGCAACTCCGGCTATCCGCACATGCATTCGCTCTTCGGGGTTTCCGCTACTGTCAGGGCTATTGCACTTAGGGCTTTATTTCATAGCAACCATTCTAAGCAGCCGGAAATAAACTTTTCTATCTTTGGTCTGCCATTGAAAAAATATCCTCTCCTCGTTTTTCTTTTATATATCGGGCTAAATTGTCTTGGACAAATAACCTTTCAAAAGACTTTTGGCATATCAGGAATAAACGATTTCGGTAATTCAGTTCAGCAAACTTCTGATAGTGGTTTTATAATGACCGGCTACAACGATAACGTTACAGGTAATTATGATTTATATTTGATAAAAACAGATGCTTATGGAAACGCTGTTTGGTCTAAAACCTATGGAGGCACTGGTGTTGATATCGGTTGGTCTGTTTGTCAAACGTTTGATGGTGGATATGCAGTTACAGGAAGAAGTGACACGAGCTTTTCACCCTTCACTTTATTTTTAATTAAAACTGACTCTATCGGTGATACTATTTGGGTAAAGAGATTTGTTAGCGGTTTTGGCAGTATAGGTTATTCAGTTCAACAGACATCGGATAGTGGATATATCATTTGTGGTATAACAAGTGTTGGTGCGAATAACCTGGATGTTTACTTAATTAAAACAGATAGCATCGGAAATTTGCTGTGGTCAAAAACTTTTGGCGATGCCGACACTGATGAAGGATGGGCAGTGAAACAAACCAGTGATGGTGGATATATTATTACCGGAGAAAGATGGAGTTTAGGAGCATCTATTTGCTTGATAAAAACAGACCACAATGGCGACTCCCTTTGGACAAGGGTTTATAACGGATCAAACGGTTATGGAAAATCTGTTTTCCAAACTTCCGATGGCGGTTATATTATTGGCGGGAGCTTATCAGCGGCAGGAAATGTCTGTATAATTAAAACTGATAGTGTGGGAAATTTAGTTTTCGAAAAAAACTTTCAGTGCACATCAGCATTTACTTATGGCTATTCCGGAGCGCAAACTTCAGATGGAGGTTATGCAATGGCAGGGTATGTAAGTACTAGTAATGGCAATGATGTTTTTATTAACAAGATAGATAGTTTGGGAAATTTAATTTGGGCAAAAACATTTGGGGGTACAGGTAATGATTATGGTAATTCAATTCAGCAAACCTTTGACGGTGGATACGTTATTGCTGGTATGTCTGGTGGCGATATTTATTTGATCAAAACTGATGCAAACGGCAATAGCGGATGCAATGAAGGAACTCCTACATTAACTCAACCAACCTTTACCGCAAATCAGTTAAACATTCCAACAATTGTTACAGCACCTTCTACAACTTTTTTTTATGATAGTACTTTTGTATATAACTTAGGGCTTGACAGCACAATCTGCCTGATTGATGGCTATAATGAAAAAGCGACAGACATCTTCTTTCTTCTTTCCCCGAATCCTGCTTCTTTAAAACTTCTCATCTCAACATCTGCAAAAATCTCCCAACTAAAAATCTTCGATCTCATCGGCAAAGAATTTTTATCACAAACCATTTCCGGTTACAAAAAAGAAATTGATATTCGTTTTCTTTCAAGCGGCATTTACTTTCTCGATCTCCAAACCGAACAAGGCATCATTGTAAAGAAATTTATAAAAGAGTAGAAAAAGAAAAGCCCGCAATGAAAGAAAACAATATAATTATGAAACATAAACAAGTTGAAGAAATGTTGTCTGAATATGATTTCAGCAGAGGAATCCGCGGAAAGTATTCAAAGCAATTTGCTGCCGGAACAAACATAGTTGTTCTCGCTCCGGATGTAGCAAAAAATTTTCCTGACTCTGATTCGGTAAATGATGCATTGCGCGCTATAGCAAAAATAGCAATGCGTTCAAAAAAAAGACAGGCCAATCCCCGTCTTCCTTAGCAATTTTGTATGCTTATACAATTGAACCCACCACCCTGTGTATCGCACAGCACAAGTTGTGTGTACTAAATTAAAAAGAGCACCCCTCGGCTGCCCTTTTCTTTATACGTAATTCGTTCTCATTCGTAATTTGTAGATACCTCACCCCTTAAATTTCTTCACTATAATCGTAGAATTCGTTCCCCCAAATCCAAAGGAGTTGGAAAGAAAAATGTCAATGTTCTTGTCGAGCGTTTTGGCAATTATATTCAGCTTGGCCGAATCTTCATCAGGCGTTTCGAAGTTGATGTTCGGTGCGATAAACGAATCACGCATCATCAGCAGCGAATAAACAATTTCACTTGCGCCTGCCATCCAGCACTCATGTCCCGTCATTGATTTGGTAGAACTCACTGCAGTTTTTACGTCCCCGCAAAGTTTATCAATGGCACGCGCTTCAAACATATCACCATTAGGAGTAGATGTTGCATGTGCATTGATGTAATCAATTTCAGAAACATTTATTCCGGATTGTTTCATTGCACGCATCAGCGAACGGTATGGTCCGTCAACATTCGGATTGGATATGTGGTCGCCGTTGGATGAAAATCCGTAGCCGATAATTTCACCGAGAATATTTGCTCCGCGCTTTAGTGCGCTTTCCAAACTTTCCAAAACGATGGTTGCTGCACCTCCACTGGGAATGAGCCCATCACGAGATTTATCAAAAGGTCGGGATGCTAAAGTAGGTTCATTTTCGCGGATGGAAAAAGCACCGAGTCCGTCAAAGCTTCCCATGGAATACATATTCACTTCCTGTGCGCCGCCACAGATCACCATGTCCTGGTATCCTTCTTTAATAAATAGAAATCCCAGGCCCGCTGCATGCGACCCACTAGCACAGGCAGCACTCACGGTGAAGTTGATTCCTTTCAGCTTAAAGATGGTAGCCAGGTTCATGTTCACCGTGGAGTTCATGCTTTGAAAAATGGAACCTGAACCCAGCAGCGTGGTATCTTTCTTCAGGCGGATGGTATCGGTGGCTTCTACTACTGCCAATGCAGAACTGTCATTCCCGAAAATGATTCCTGCTTCATGCGATTCAAGGTAACCAACATCGAGCTTTGCGTTTTCCAAAGCTTCCAGTGTTGACAGGTAAGCGTATTCCCCTTCTTCCGCCAATCCTATTCTTAGTCTGCGGTCCAGTTTGCCTTTCAACTGCGGCTTCTCCAGGATACCCGTAAGTCCGGAGCGGAAACCAAAATCTTTCCTTGCCTGATCATAGCCGATACCTGATTTTCCGGCGTACAATGAATTACGGACTTCTTCTAAATTTTTACCCAGACATGAATAAACTCCCATGCCTGTTATTACTACTCTGTTCATTCTTTAGTTATTGGTTGAATGGGTAATTAAGGTAATTAAGTCAAAACTGTATAACACCAATTACCACAATTACCTTTTTTACTTTTTATGTATAAAGTCCTCCATTTACATTCAGCACCACACCTGTAATGTACGATGCCTTTTCAGAAGCGAGAAAGCAAACCGCTTCCGCTACTTCTTCCGGATTTCCGAAACGCGCGACAGGTATCAGTTGCTTGAAACTTTTCTCGTCAATATCTTTTGTCATGTCTGTTCTGATAAACCCGGGTGCAACTGCATTCACTGTAATATTTCTTCTTCCTACTTCCTGCGCCAGTGCTTTTGTGGCACCAATGACTCCGGCTTTAGCGGCTGAGTAATTTGCCTGTCCGGGCATTCCTTTCAATCCTGACAAAGATACTACGTTTACAATTCTTCCGTACTTCTTAACGAGCATGCCCTGTACTACGAGTTTGGTTACGTTGAAGAATCCGTCCATGCTTGTATTCAGCACATCTTTCCATTGCTTTGTGCTCATCCACATCAGCAACGTGTCGTTTTTAATTCCTGCATTATTTACCAGGATTTCAATTGCGTTTTCTTTATGGTTCTCAAGCCAGCTTCCAAGTACGGATTGTACCTGCGTTTCTTCGGCAACGTCAAACATCATCAGTTCTCCGTCACTTCCTTTTGCTTTTACTTCGGCCAGTGTTTCTTCCGCAGCTGCTTTGTTTGACTGGTAATTGATCAGTACATAATATCCAAGCTCGGCAAGCTTTACGCAGATTGCCCTGCCGATTCCTCTTGATCCTCCTGTAACTAATGCGACTTTCATTTTTAGAAAAGTTGAGTGGGTTGAATATGTTGATTAAGTTGATTAGTTAACAGCCGCCTACTTTTTACTTAGTGCATTCTTACTCTCCTTCAGAAAATCCCTGACAGATTTTGTACGCTCATACATTATTGAGTCCTTCTCAAAAACAGGAACCAGTTTCCGCACGTCATTGTAAACTGACTGAGATGCAGAAGAAAGCTTTGATGCAATACCGAGGTAATCAATTGCTTGAACCAACGAGATCAATTCAATCGCCATGACCTCAAAAGAATTGTTGATGACCCTTGCAGCGATGAGTGCGGCATTGGAGCCCATGCTTACGATATCCTGGTTGTCGTTGTTGCTTGGTATGCTGTGCACATACATCGGGTTCGACAGCATTTGATTTTCAGCAACTGTTGATGTTGCTGTAAACTGGGTTCCCTGCATGCCGATATTCAATCCGAGTTTGCCGAGGTTGACGAAAGGTGGAAGCTTTCCGTTCAGGTGGTCGTTCATCAGGAAGTTCAGTTGCCGTTCGCACAACATGGAAAGTTTTGCTACAGCAATTTTCAGTTTGTCCATTTCCAGCGCCACGTAGTCGCCATGAAAATTTCCCCCGTGAAATACGTTTTTATGTTCGTAGTCGATCACCGGATTGTCATTCACAGAATTGATCTCATCCATGACTACCTTTTCCGCACCTGCAATGGTATCGTAGATAGGACCGAGAATTTGCGGTACACAGCGAATGGAATAATATTCCTGCACTTTCTCTTTCAGAATGTTCTCGTCTACTTTTCTGTTATAAAGGTGTTCTTCGCGATTCTTCACCATTTTACTGTCGGCGAGAAATGCACGCATCATGCCTGCGACTTTACGCTGACCTTCATGCTGTTTTACATTGTTCAGTTCTGATGAATAATGATCATCATATGATTCAACCAGTTCAACGATCATTGAAGAAATCGCAACGGACCAGTGCAAAAGATTCCTTGCATCACTGATGTTCAGCGCTCCGATACCACACATGGCTGAAGTGCCATTCATCAAAGCAAGTCCTTCCCTGATGTGAACTTTCAAGGGTGTTATTTTTTCTTTTGCAAAAACATCAGCTGTCTTGCTCACCGCTCCGTTTCGGTTCACATTTCCTTCGCCGATCATGGAGAGTGCCACATGTGCCAGTTGCACAAGGTCGCCGCTGGCGCCCAAGCCACCGTGTTCGAAGATGACAGGCAGCACATCGTGGTTGATCATGTCCTTCAGCAAAACCACTGCATCGGGATGGATGCCTGAGTAACCAAGCAACAAGGTATTGAGACGAGCGATCAAGGTTGCCTTTACATAGGCAGGATCGATCATGGCACCGCTGCCGCTGCAGTGACTCCTGATGAGGTTGTATTGCAGGTCAATCTGATCCTCCGCATTAATCCGGTAACGGGCCATTGGACCAAATCCGGTATTGATGCCGTAGATCAGCTTTTCTTTGATAAATTCCTTTAAGAAATAATAGCTCTGGTAAACTTTTCGTGTAGCTGTGTCATTCAACTCAACTTTACGGTTCTGTTCAACAATTGCAATTAAATCCTCAAGCGTCAGGTAACGATCGCCTATTGAAACCATAAATTTTTCTTTCGGGGTTCAATATTAGGGAAATTTGTTTGAATTGAGGGGTGGGAAGTTTAAACGGGAGATCAACAGTTTGAGTTGGTAAGATTCCTCTTCATTTAGCTGTTGGGATTCGATTTTATTGTGGTCCAAAAGTTTGAAAGATCACTCATTACGCCCCAAAGTTTTGGGGCTCCATTCGGGATGACATGCATTGATAATAGTTAATGTCGGAAGGAAACATTTGTGGTTAGTCGGGATTTCATTGCTTCCGCAAAATTTACATCCTTTTAAGTTTTAAATTTTAAAAAAGGGATGTGAAATTTTTACTAAGACTGATTACCTGTTCATTTCATATCTTCGCCCGCTATGAATTTTTTCAATAAAGAAGTAAAATCAGCACTGGAGGCTAAGGAAAATGCGCAGTGGATTGCTTATGCGCCATTTGTTTTCCAGGCATCGCGCTCATTAAGGGATTTCGGAATACTGGAATACATCGAATCGAGGAAACCTGAAGCGGTTACGATTGAGGAAGTAGAAAAAAAATGCAACATCAGTCATTACGGGGCCCGCGTGCTTATGGAAGCCGGATTGAGTATTGGTTTGCTTTTGTGGGAGGATGAAAAATTCCGCCTGAGCAAGACAGGATATTTCATTCTCAACGATCCGATGACAAAAGTGAACATGGATTTTACCCATGATGTATGTTATGAAGGACTTTTTCGCCTCGATGAATCCATCCGCAACGGAAAGCCGGAAGGATTAAAAGTATTCGGCAACTGGAAAACGGTTTATGAGGGATTGTCAAAGCTTCCCGTTCATGTTCAGCGGAGCTGGTTCAGTTTTGACCATTTTTATTCTGACCATGCTTTTCCTCAGGCATTAGAAGCAGTTTTTAAAAACAAACCAAAACATCTCCTCGACATAGGTGGCAATACCGGTAAATGGGCGATACAATGTTTGAAACATGATCCTGAAGTACACGTCACCATCATGGACCTGCCGGGGCAACTTGATATGGCGAAAAAAAATATTGAGGAATCGGGGTTGAGTCACCGCATTTCATTTTTCGAAAACAATATACTGGAAGGGGAGAAGAAGTTCCCCGGTGGATTCGATGCCATCTGGATGAGCCAGTTCCTGGATTGTTTTTCTGACGATGAAATTGTTTCCATCCTGACGCGTTGCCGCGATGCGGTTTCAGAAACCGGGCATGTGTATATTATGGAAACGCTTTGGGACAAACAGCAATTTGAAGCATCCGCTTTTTGTTTGCAGATGACCTCTTTATACTTCACAGCAATTGCCAATGGCAACAGCCAGATGTATTATTCAAAAGCTTTTGAAAAATGCGTGGAGCGTGCCGGATTCAAAATTGAGGAACAAACGGATGGTATCGGGGTGTCGCATTCGTTGCTTAAGTGCAAAAAAGTGTAGAAAAAAAGTCCTTCGTTTCCAAAGGGCTTTTTCAGGTTTCATTTTCAACTTCCTTTCAAAAATAATTTTTTAAAAAAATTACATCTTAGTTTGTCTTAATCATTTTCTTTGAATCAATAACTTTTCCATCAGCAACAAGAGTGTATGTGTAGTTCCCACTGCTGAGGTCTGCCGCGAAAACGTTAATCTGCCCGGCGCCTTTTTCATTGATCTCAACTGTTTTTAAGATCGTTCCTTTGTTATCATAAAAGAACATCTGTGCTTTCTTTACATCATCAGTAAGAAAGTAGGTAATGGTTGTTTGCTCCGCAAATGGGTTAGGTACGTTCTGATTTAAAATAATTGCTTTAGCATTGGTTAGTTGCACATTGATTCCATTAGTTTGTACTTCTTCATCATCTGAACCAAAATTGCCTTGACGATTCCCACCACCACTTAAGATTGCAATTTCATCCTGCATAGCTTCCATAGTTTGCTGTTGTTCTTTAATTGCCCCAATTAGAAAAGGAATCAGCTCATTTGTATTTACCGCTTTATACGCTATTTCTGCATGAGTTTGGTTGCCTAAAGTATCCATGCGTTCTGGATGAACGCAATCTCTTACAGCACCAGGTAAAATACTTTCAACTTCTTGGGCAAGTAAACCATAATGAGTTCCAACGGGCAAAATCATGGATTCATTTCCTTGCTGTTTGAATGTATATGATTTAGGATCGAGAGCGTTAATTACATCCATTGGATTAACAATTGATTGGATATTTTCCTTTAACGTTGAATCAGAAAGATTCCAGAAAGCAGTTGTTGTTAAGAGATCGCCATTGAAATATCCAGCCATATCTGTTGCAGTAGGTGTATTCACAATCACAGCTGTTCCCAAATCTCCAACGACGGCATAATTAAAATGTGTTGAAGTATGTCCGCCAGCCCATTTCGCATATCCGTATACTCCTACGTTTAGATTTCCAGCCAATAAAGTCGCTGCAGGCACGGTTTCTCCCAGAACGCCAATATTATTTTTCCCAGTATATTCCCTGGTTCTACCCAAAAGCCCAATATTTCTTCCAAGAGAACTTGCTGACAATCCCAAACCACCGACTGCAACAAGATCATTTGTTGAATTATAAAAATTACCAGCCACACTCATTCCTCCTCCTTGCGTAGTCATTTGCCAAGATTGAAATTTGGCGTAAGGTAAAGGATAAACCGTACAAGAAAATCCAACTATTACGTCAGTATTTCCAATTCCTTGACCAGAGAAATAATAATTGTATCTATCTAGTGGTACTTCAAAAGTATTTTTTAGCGGACTTGGAATAGAAGCGCCACAATAGTTGCCAATTTGATCCACGTATACAACATCACCATCCGAATCAACTGATAACAATCCGGGTCCGGAATTTTGAATTGGTGTGCTGATGTCTGTAAGTTGTCGAAAACGTAACCCACTTTGATCAGTGTTACCTTCATCGATCTCAAGCTTATTTTGAGGGCCAGTTGGATTTCCAGATAATCCTATTCCTACGCTTACAGCATTGTCGCCAAGAATCATTTGATTACTGCCAGTTACCACCGTTGAACAACCGATAGCAATTGAATTATTCAGTGTAGTGTAAATCGTTGAGTTTTGTGAGGCCAATCCTATAAAAACATTAAACTGACCTCCAACCATATGAACGCCTGCACGATTTCCAATATAGGTGTTTTTACCTCCTTGATCATTATATCCTGCTGCAGTGCCAACACAAGTATTGGCGTTTGCACCTAAAGATTGTCCACCGGCATGATTACCAATGTAACAGTTATTTGTTCCTGTTGAATTAAATCCTGCAGCTTTACCAAAAAATGAATTGTCACTACCAGTATTCCAATACCCTGCTTCACGTCCAACAATAGTATTGTAATTTCCTACACAACTTCTACCTGCTTCATAGCCAATTAAAGTGTTTGAATTGCCATAAATATTACTAAAGCCTGCGTGTGAACCAACAAAGGTATTATGGTATCCTTCGGTTGTAATCGGCCCCGCATAATACCCTATGAATGTATTCTGCGTTCCGTCAACACCAGTTGTGCCTGATGCAGCACCTGAGTTGGTCCCGACAAATGTGTTTTCTATTGCACCGGCAGTATTACCTGCATTAATTCCTACGTAAATACTTGATAAAATACCGTTATGCCGCAGAACAAAATCGTTGTCTATCTTATAACCATTTGCCGGTTGCACTATATTCAAATCGCCTCCGGTTAGAACTTGGAGAAATTTGTTGTTGTCAATGTAAAAATCAATGCTACACGCAGCACAAGTTGAAAAATCATTTCTGATTTCCAATTGACCAGGTGTACCAGCAGAACCATCATAACCAACTTGATCAGTTCCTGTTCTATTAAGGCCGGTATGGGATATTTGTGAATAAGCAGATGTACCCGATAGTATACAAGCTATCATGGTTATTAATGTGAGTTTAATTTTCATAATATTTTTGTCTTAATAATTTTATTTATTAATAATAAATTTTCCATTTTGATATGATTTGTTTTTTGTGCACAATGAATAAACATAAGAGCCACTGCTGTATTCTTTTACATCAATAGAAAAGGTATTGCTTAGCACATTCACTTTTTCTCTTTTTAATTCCGCGCCATTGATATCAAGAATTACCAATTCGTATTCATTCCTGTTATCAGGCAGATTAAGTTGAAATGTCAATAGCCCGGCAGAAGGATTAGGAAATATTCTGACGTAAGACTGGGAAATAGTTGGAAAGTCAAATACCTGGTTTGGCAAGGTTCCGCATAATGAATAGATATAATCCACTTCATTGCCCGAATTAAATTTAGAAAGCACTAATTTTGCTCCTGCCGAAGTATTAAGAATAGGAGGAACCCAATCGCTGCCACCATTACCACAATCTCCACCGCAAAAAAATGCTATCGCACTATCGAGTTGAAATAATAAAGTACCATCTGTCCGTAAAACTCTAAATGGCTTGTATGCAGTAAGTGGCGCAGCGAACACGAATTCAATATTTGAAGTATCACAATCAAATAAATCACGAGTGATATAATACACTGAATAATGTTGAACTGTAGTCCAAGCCCAAGGGTCAGGCACTGCAATATTTGAAATAAATGGAGTAAAATCCATATTGAGCAGATTAAATGTGTTGTTTACGGTATCAGGGAATAAGTATTTCGTTTCTGTTGGACTAATTTGAACCATCCTCCACAATGCAGGATAAGCAGAAGAATCTATTTGCGCATCAAGGGTAATTTGCGCAGTTGATGATGTGTTTAATAAAAGAAACAAGTATTTCCAAATATTTTTCATAATAATTTATTTTTTAGAAAAATACACAATTTTTGTTACTTTAAAATTGAGTATTAAAAGCGGAGGTGGCTGCCATTAAGAAAAGCGCAGCCATCCTCACAATCCAGGCAAGCAAGCAACCGTATTGTCTATACTACTTAACCGGCAGTTGTACATTTCAACTTTAACGCTTTTATCTTCATAGGTTATGCCATTCCAATACCCAATTGTATCAACCGGTTCAAGGGTGCAATTGTAGAGAGTGAGTGTTTGCCCGCTTCTTATTTTTATCCCGCTGCCTTCTTCAGCCAGTATGGTTACCTTTTCGAGGCAAAGAGGAATATCAATTTCAAAAACAGTTCCTGCTTTTAGTATTATGATGCAGCCGTCAAGAGTTTTATTTCTGGCGGGTTTGTATTCGGCCAGAAATGCAGTGGCTGTAGTACCGCCTTCAGGAGTTGGCACAGTGTAACTTTGAGGATCAGGTTTAGGAAGAAAATCATTGCATTTTGGAAAAGTAACCTGGGCGCTCGTGCCGTAACTAAGTAAAGACAAGAGCAGGAGTTTGAAAAGTGTTTTCATTGGTGCTGTATATATTTCGCCAAAGGAAACAGTTGAAAATTCAATTTCTCACCCCCCAGGGGGAGGGGTTTATGTAAACGGCTACTTTTCGTGGGTGAATTTCAAAAGCAGGTCACGTTCGCTGTCAGTTAAATCTGAGAAATCTTTTATCTGCATTTTTTCATGTACTTTTTTACGGTATGTCTTTTCAGTGCCAAGTTGGATATTAAGCAACCTGCATATTGCCTTTTGCCGGAAGTTTCTTAATATTAGTTTCAATATCCTTTTCTCCTGCCCGGTAAGGGTTTGATATCGCTCAAAAAGTTCAGAAGCGGAGGTGTTCATTGCAGGTGCAGCAACAAAGCGAAAATCAGTTTGGCTTTTACTTTTATTTTTCATTGGTGTCTGCCATAAAATTTCTGCCTGTGAATTCCGGCCTCCCCGATTTTGTTTTAACAAATACTCAATAAATTCATCGGTATTCTTTGCACCCGGATGATTTGTATCTACCATGCGCAACCCATGCTCAGTTATAACAAGTATTGTTTCATACCTGCTATTTTTATTTTTTCTGCTTTTGAAAGTAATGCTCTTAATCATTCGAGGAATTAAAAGAGGTCATGTACCAAAATGAAAAATCCCGTGACTCTTTTGGAGAGCACGGGATTGATCTTTATGTTTAATGTTTCTACTTCCTGATCGTAGTTGTGGGAAAGGAGAAAGGGAGAAAGGGAGAAAGGGAGAAAGGGAGAAAGGGAGAAAGGGAGAAAGGGAGAAA
>CAYHHK010000002.1:0-13278 GCA_964356415.1 uncultured Flavobacteriales bacterium | reverse complement strand
GGGACATGACTGTTAAAAAGGTGGCATTAAAGTTAAGAATTTCTAGTTGCCAAAGAAATATGTGTGCATAAAAAAGCCCTTCATTTCTGAAGGGCTTTCTCACGGTTTCAAGTTAAGTAGTTAAAACAATCCGTTTATCTGAGAATTTATTTTGTTGATGATGCCACCAAGGTCTTCGCGGTTTTCGGCAAAGTTGATGTGGTCAATATCGATCACTAATATCTTCCCCATTTCATAGGTGGAAATCCATGCTTCGTAGCGTTCGTTCAAACGTTTGAGGTAATCAATGCGGATCGTGTTTTCATAATCGCGTCCGCGTTTCTGGATCTGGTTTACCAGCGTAGGAACGGAGGCGCGCAGGTAAATCAACAGGTCAGGAGGGGAAATAAATTTATTCATCAGGTCAAAAAGCGCCTGGTAATTGTTGAAGTCGCGTGTTGTCATCAGTCCCATGCTATGCAGGTTCGGAGCGAAGATGTGTGCATCCTCATAGATGGTGCGGTCCTGGATAATTGTTTTTCCGCTCTGGCGGATTTTCATCACCTGCTGAAAACGGGAGTTGAGAAAATATATCTGCAGGTTGAAACTCCAGCGTTGCATATCCTCATAAAAATCGTTCAGGTATGGGTTGTCATCCACCGCCTCAAAATGGGGCTCCCATTTCATGTTTTTTGACAGCAGGTTCGTCAAAGTTGTTTTGCCGGCTCCGATATTTCCTGCAACAGCAATGTGCAGCGGGTTTACCTGTTTGCGTGTAGGAATGTATTTTTCCTTTTCTGATTTTACAATCACATTTACCTTGCGGACAGGTGTTTTTGATTTTACACTTGCCTTAGGGGAAGCTTTTTTGCGGACGCTTTTCACTGCCATAGTTTGAATGATGTTTAATTCTGTGTAAGTAGTTTGTTGTTGCTTTTTTCCGTTTAACTATTAACGTATAACAGATAACGAATGAGCGAGCGAATCTAATAAGAATAAAAAGTAAGCGAGGCAGTTGTTAATAAAAAAAGTTTTTGCTGTTCAAATCTCGCAGATACCAGTATTTCGTGAGGAGGTAGAATTATTTCGTTTTCGGCCAGGGTGGTTAGATCAAAACGAGTGAGTTTGTTGTTTTTGAGGTATAATAAATTTTTCTCAATCACCTGGAAGGATACAATTCCTGTGACCGGGATCGTTTTATAATAATTTCCAAATTTGTCAAAGACCAGTATCCCTGTATTCGGATTATTCAAGTAGATAAAATCATTTGCTTCCGTAATGGATTCAGGCTGGAGTGCATACCCAAGCGTCTGGTTCATGTTTCCACTCTGGTAAACTATCCGGAGACTGAGGTCAATTTTTTTCAGTGAAAAATCCTGCTGGTCAAAAATCCAGAAGCCATCCAGAAAAGACTGGCAGGCAACCAATGGCTGCATAATTCCCGCATCACGCAAATCAACTGTTGATTCTTTGGAGAGTTTATTGTTCAGCAGCTGAAGTCTTGCAAAGTCGCGGTAGAATAAAACGATTTTGAGCGGGTTGCTTGCATCAACTGACGTTAGTGTTCCGGATCCGGCCTCTGCATAATTCGCTTTTGGTTTTCCGAGGGAATCAAACTCCAGCAACTGGTTTTCGACAATTACATATGCATTGCCAAGCCTGTCTGTAGTGAGTTGTACGTTGTTAAACGGAATGGAATTGATAAGCCTGAAATCGTCGGTTTGAAATGAAGTAAGTAGAATGAAGATGGCGAACCAACTTATTTTCCCCAGGCCACAACCCAGGAACTCCCCTCTAAGATCAATTCTCAAAAACGCCATTTTTATTATATTATATGCTCACTGTAACTTGTAACTTGTGACTTTTAACTTATGACTTGTGATTTTTGACTTGTGACTTGTGATTTGTCATCCCTCATGCTTTAGCATCTATCAGCATCTGCTTGATCTCCTCCACAAATTTACGATCATTACTCAATCTCGGTACCTTATGTTGTCCGCCCAGTTTTCCTTTGCTTTTCATCCATGCATAAAACGTGTTTTCCGGAAGCACTTTCAGGATTGGTTTTCTGAGCGCCATACTTTTGTATCGTTTGGCTTCGTAGTCGCTGTTTAGCGATTTAAGTGCAGTATCCAGCGTTTCAATAAAATAGTCAATGTTGTCCGGGGCTTTTTCAAATTCCACCAGCCATTCATGGGCACCGTTCTCACTTTCGGAAAAATAAACAGGAGCCACTGTATAATCCCGGAGCAGTGCGCCGGTTTTTTCACAGGCGATTTTTACTGCATTGTCTGTATTTTCTATCATCACTTCTTCTCCGAAAGCATTGATGAAAAGTTTGGTACGGCCTGTAATTTTAATCCTGAATGGATTCAAAGAAGTGAACCGGATGGTATCGCCGATGAGGTATCTCCACAATCCAGAATTCGTTGAAATCACCAGGGCGTAATTTTTATTCAGCTCAACCTGTTCAAGAGAAAGGGTTAGAGGAAACTCTTTGCCATATTCTTCCATCGGCATGAACTCATAATAGATGCCATAATCGAGCATAAGCAACATTTCATCACTACTTGGTTGATCCTGGATCCCGAAAAAGCCTTCCGATGCATTGTAGGTTTCCAGATAATTCATTTTTTCTGAAGGGATCAGCTTCGCAAACTGTTCTTTGTAAGGTACAAAGCTAACTGCTCCATGGATGAACAATTCCAGGTTCGGCCAGATCTCAAGCAGGTTATTTTTTCCTGTCATCTCCATCACCCTTTTCGCCAGCACTACCGTCCAGGTAGGAACCCCGCTGATGTTGGTTACATTCTCATTGATGGTTGCTTCCGCAAGTCTTTCGATTTTATCCTCCCAGTTGTCCATGAGGGCAATTGAAAGGTCAGGTGTGCGAAGGAATTGTATCCAGAATGGCATGTTCTGCATCAGCACAGCTGAGATGTCACCATAAAAAGACTCATTGCTGAATGTATTGATCTGGTGGCTGCCGCCAAGGATCAGCGCTTTGCCTGTAAATATTTTTGTGTCAGGATTGTTGTTGCAATAAAACGAGACGCAATCTTTTCCGCCTTTGAAGTGGCATTCCTCCATGGCTTCATTACTTACCGGAATGAATTTGCTTTTATCTGATGTAGTTCCGGAAGATTTTGCAAACCACTTAATATCACTCGGCCATAAAATATTCTGTTCACCATGCATGACCCTGCTGATGTATGGCTTGAAAGCATCATAGTTGCTGACGGGTACGCGCTCTTTGAAATTTTTTAGAGAACGGATCGTTGCATAATCAAATTTCTTCCCCCATTCAGTTGTCTTTGCAGTTTGCAATAAACGTACACGCCAGTCTTCCTGCACTTCATGCGGATACTTGATGAAAAGCTCGATCTGATGCATCCGCTTTTTCATCCACCAGGAGAGTATGGAGTTTATTATAGGCATTGATTGGTGCTAATACTATTAGATATAATAATGAAAAGGTTTGAAAAAGTTGGCAAAAGGCAGTTGGCAATATGCAATGGTTTACATTTCAAGTTTGATTTTATTAATAGTGGGTAAAATAGGTTTGCTCTTTACAATGAAACTTTTATTAATCTGCAATTGAACAAATTTATCTTTTTTTTATAATGAAAATATTTTTCTACTAAATCTTGTTTTCTGAATTTGATTTTTTTATTTGCCAACTGCCTACTGCATTTCCGCGCTCACCGCATCCATTTCCTTATTCACCTTCTTCACCAGTCCCTGTAAAACTTTTCCCGGCCCAACTTCAATGAACTGTGTTGCGCCGCCTGCGATCATGTGTTGAACGGTTTGTGTCCAGCGCACGGGAGCCGTAAGTTGTGCAATGAGATTTTTTTTGATCTCTTCGGGATTGTTCACCGGAGATGCTGTTACATTCTGATACACCGGACAAACCGGATTTGAAAACAAAGTTGTTTCAATGGCTTTGGCAAGCCGTGTGCGTGCAGGTTCCATCAATGGGGAATGAAATGCGCCGCCAACAGGAAGCACTAATGCGCGCCTGGCACCTGCAGCTTTTAATTTTTCGCATGCGATGTTCACGCCATTAATTGTTCCGCTGATAACCAGTTGACCCGGGCAATTATAGTTTGCTGCAACAACGATATCTCCTGCAGATGAAACTTCAGCACAAATTGTTTCAACTACTGAATCGTCCAGACTGAGAACGGCTGCCATAGTTCCTGGATTCGCTTCACATGCGGCTTGCATGGCATCAGCACGTTCTTTAACAAGCATCAACGCATTTTCAAAAGTCAATGTTTTATTGGCAACCAGTGCTGAGAATTCGCCCAGGGAATGTCCTGCCACCATATCAGGTTTTAATGCGTCACCCAAAACAATGGCCTGGATGACTGAATGCAGGAATATTGCAGGCTGTGTAACTTTCGTTTGCCTGAGGTCTACATCAGTTCCGCTGAACATCATGTCAGTGATCCGGAATCCCAGCAGTAAATTTGCTTTCTCAAAGTGTTCTTTGGCTATGGCAGAAGAATCGTAGAGGTCTTTTCCCATGCCGATAAATTGTGAGCCCTGTCCGGGGAAGATGTATGCCTTCATGGTGGTTGATTGGTTGATTGATCAAATACCTCGCAAAGTCGAAATAATTTCTCCGATTGCAAAAAATAAAAACCCCCGGACTGCTATTCTGCCAGCCGGGGTTCGTACTTCGAAAATACGTAAAGTTTCGGGATTCGAACTATTAGCTTTTTCTGCTTCCAAAAAGTCTCAACAAAGCTAGAAACAGGTTGATGAAATCAAGGTAAAGTGTAAGGGCTCCCATGATGCTCATTTTAGCAGTGAGTTCAGTTCCATGTTCAGCCTGCTCTCCGATTGCTTTGATCTTCTGAACGTCATAAGCAGTTAAGCCGGTGAAAACGATCACAGAAATAAAGCTGATGATGTAACTCAATCCATCACTGCGTAAAAACATGTTGATCAAACCCGCGATCACGATTCCGATGAGTGCCATGATCATGATGCTGCCGAATTTTGTAAGATCGGTTTTGGTTGTGTACCCAAGGAGCGCCATCACGCCAAACATTGCAGCGCTTGCGAAGAATACGCCATAGATAGAACCTAATGTATAAGCCATGAAAATAAAACTGAGACTCATTCCCATAAGTACTGAGTAAACCAGAAAAACAGCGATCAACGCTGTTGACGATAGTTTATTGATGCCAAAACTCATCAGGAGTACAAGTCCGAGTGGAGCAAACATGACAAGGTAGCCAAGGCCTGACAAACCGCCTTTTTCAGTATTGATCAGGTACTGCATATATGACATGTCTGTTCCGAAGACATAGGCAGTAACTGCGCTGATTCCCAGTGCAACACCCATCCACATGAATACGCTGGCGAAAAAGGTCCTCGTAACCGGTTGGGTAGCAAGTCCGGGTTGATTCTGAACGTTGAAATTCCAATTTTGATTGTTATCCATTTTAGAGTTTTTAATTGTGATTATTGCTTTTCAAATTGCCTGCCAAAGGTAGTAATTAAGAAAGTTTGGCAGAAATTAACCGGATAAATTCTCCGCGTGTCTTTTCATTTTCAAATTCGCCGGTAAAAGCAGAGGTAGTGGCGACTGAATTTTGTTTCTGAATGCCCCTCATCAGCATGCAAAGGTGTTTTGCTTCAATTACAACAGCCACACCAAGGGGATTCAATGTATCCTGAATACAGTCTCGGATTTCAGTGGTAAGCCGTTCCTGCACCTGTAAGCGCCTTGCAAAAGCATCAACAATGCGGGGAATTTTACTCAGGCCCACAATACAACCGTTGGGGATATAGGCAACGTGTGCCTTTCCAAAGAACGGAAGCAGATGATGCTCACACAGTGAATAGATCTCAATGTCCTTTACAATAACCATTTGTCTGTAGTCGTCTTTAAACATGGCAGATTTCAATATTTCTGCCGGGTTCAGGTCATAACCATGCGTCAGGTATTGCATTGCTTTTGAAACGCGCTCGGGCGTTTTTAAAAGACCTTCGCGGTTTACGTCTTCACCGAGGTTGGTAATAATGGATGAATAGAGCTTTGAATTCTTGCCAACCAGCTCAAGATCGTACTGGTCAACCTTGGAATAGCCATCCATTTCATTTTCTTCTGCCATATCATTTTTTGAGGACATGAATTTAGTTTTTGGATTTAGATTATCTCACCGAAGTACGAAAGAGAATACTAAAATACGAATATACGAATTGGGAAATGCCAATTGAATTTTGGTGCATACTGCCGCTGCATACTGCAACTATTTCACTTACCGTAGTATTCAACATAATTCTTTTCGGTTTCCTGGATCTTAACGCAATGAAGTTTGCATCCCAATGCATTGATCTCTGTTTCAATCTGGTTCCAGATCTCGATGGCCAATACTTCCGTGCTTGGCAATTTACCTTTCATAAAATCTACGTCCAGATTAATATTCTTGTGATCCAGTTTATCAATGACTTTAGATTTCAGGATTTGTCCGATGACAGAAAGATTGGCAACAAAACCTGTATCCGGATTCACTTCTCCTTTAACGGTAACCTTGAGGTCATAATTATGCCCATGCCAGTTCGGATTGGCGCATTTTCCAAACACTTCCTTGTTTTTTTCTTCACTCCAGTCGGTCCGGCTCAGTTTATGCGCAGCGCTGAAAGTTTCTTTTCGTGTAATGAATATCATTCCTTTTTATAAGCTGCAAATGTAACAATTGATTACAGGAAAGGTTTCAGGTAGGCAAATTTGGTAGTGTTCCAGTTTGATTCGAAGAACGAAGAAAGGAATCTAAAAAAAACATTGTGTAGCGAAATGTTACTTCCTTAGCGTAAGGGGCGATTGCCCATAGAGGCGACATATTCATTTCGACTGAATATATATTTTAATGTCCCTGCAGGGAATTGTCAGAATTACTACGCGAATGCCAGCATCATCAGGATCAGGATTCCGGCTGAGATTATAATGGAAGACATTGTTTTTACTTGCCCGTTGAAATTTCCCAGAATAACCTCTGTGAAAATCAGCTGGATCCCAAGAATTGCACCTGCATAAATGAAAAAGGGGATCCAGTTACCGGGCTTCAGCATCCAATTAAAATTATAGTATCCCTCATCAATATAAAACATGAAGAGTGTTGCAGTCAAAGCACAGCAAAGTGACAGGATGATCCTGCGGTTTTGATTCATGTAGAAGTGAGCCGGTCGCATAGTGTTGAATTGCCATTATAGTTAATAATTTGGTAGTGCATCAGTTTGAATATTCTGTGAAACTTTGTGACTTCGTGCCTTCGTGGCATATACTAAGTTATTGCCACGAAGGCACAAAGAAACCCAAATCATTCTCTCCATATTCTCAAACTGAATCACTACCAATAATTTTCAAAAACGCCGTTTCTTGATTTTTATTTTATCAGAGGCAGATCAATTCCTGCAAAGTAGTTTTTCGGGCGGGATCATTCATGTATCTTTGCTTCATGCGAATACTTATCGTTGCAGCCACTGAGATTGAAATTGCTGAAGCCAGGGATTATTATACAAGGAATGTCTCAGCAAGGTTGAAAATTGATTTTCTGGTAACTGGAATAGGGATGACGGCTACAACTTATTCGCTCACGAAGAGGCTTGCAATCCGGAAATACGATCTTGCAATCAATGTCGGAGTTGCCGGTAGCTTCCGACCCGAAATTTCCCTTGGAGATGTTGTGAATGTGGTGAGTGACTCATTCGCAGATATGGGCGCAGAAGTCGGGGATAAATTTCTTTCGGTTTTTGACCTGAAACTTCAGAGCAAAGATGGATTCCCTTTCTGGAACGGAAAAATCAAGAATGACCATGCTGAAAAATTTTCCGGTTTGCGACATCTGAAAAGTGTCAAGGCGATCACAGTTAATAAGGTTCACGGGAATCCGGAGAGCATACAAAAGATCTTTGTGAAATTCCATCCCGACATAGAAACTATGGAAGGAGCAGCTTTTTTTTATGTGTGTGCGATGGAACGGATACAGTTTCTGCAGTTACGGGCCATCAGCAACAGGGTTGAACTCAGGAATCGCGGAGAATGGAAGATGGAGCCGGCCATTAAGAATCTTACCATGTCTTTACACTTGTTTCTGAATCAATTGTTAAAATAAATCTTTACGGAATGCAATTCGACGACAAACCACAAACAACAGATATCAGCATTGGATTCTCTCCTTGTCCGAATGATACTTTTATGTTCGACGCAATGGTGCATCATAAAATTGATACAGAAGGACTGGCATTTGATGTGGTAATGGAAGATGTGGAAACATTGAATCAAATGGCGTTGAGTGGATCATTGGATGTTTCCAAGATAAGTTTTGCTGCATTTCTTTATGCAACCGGAAATCATCAATTGTTGAACGCAGGAAGCGCGTTGGGGAAAGGAGTGGGGCCACTTTTGGTCAACAGTACACAATCTGCAGTCTTCAGTAAAGCTGATAGCACCAAATGGCATTTCGCAATTCCCGGAAAACATACAACTGCCAATTTTCTGTTCAGCCTGTTTTTTCCTGAAGCAGATAATAAAAAGGAAATGGTTTTTTCAGAAATTGAAAATGCGGTTTTATCAGGGGAAGTAGATGCAGGGGTAATCATCCATGAGAACAGATTTACCTATGAGTCAAAAGGATTAAGAAAAATCTGCGACCTTGGCGAACTGTGGGAAAGGGAAACAGGTCAGCCGATACCGCTTGGAGGGATTGCAGTTAAGCGAAATTTATCTGAAGAATTAAAACTGAAAGTTGACAGGGTTTTAAGAAGAAGTATTGAATTTGCATTTGCTAATCCGAAGTCAGGAGAAGAATATGTAAAAAAACATGCACAGGAAATAGATGGTGATATCAGGAGAAAGCACATTGAAACGTACGTAAATGATTTCTCAATAGACCTTGGTGAAAAAGGAAGAAAAGCAATTCATGTTTTATTTCAGAAAGCAATGGAAACCGGATTGATTGAAAAAGTTCCGACAGATATTTTTGTGAGGGATCAAATTATAACCGCTTAAGAGGAAGTGTGGATTGCGGAGTTAATTCTGCGAATCTGCGACCATATTTTTTATGATTATCGTAACAGGAGCAGCCGGATTTATCGGAAGTTGTTTGGTGAGAAAACTGAATGACGAAGGATACTATGACCTCATTCTGGTCGATGATTTTTCCAAAATCGAAAAGGCGGAGAATATTTCCAGAAAGAAATATTCAGCAAAGGTTGAGCGGGAACATTTTTTTGATTGGTTGAAACAAAACCATCGCTTTGTCCAGTTCGTTTTTCATATTGGTGCAAGAACAGATACTACAGAGTTTGACTATGCCATATTCGAAAAGCTGAATGTGCAGTATTCAAAAGATGTTTGGAATAGCTGCGTTGAATTTGGCCTTCCGCTTGTCTATGCTTCTTCTGCTGCCACTTACGGAGGAGGCGAATTGGGTTATGCTGATGAGGAATTTCTGATCGATCAGTTAAAACCACTGAACCCCTATGGAGTTTCCAAGAATGAATTTGATAAATGGGCGCTTGAAAAAGCGGCAATAAGCAGCGGCAGTAAGCAAGTGAAACCCGGTGCTCCTTATTTTTGGGCAGGATTAAAATTCTTCAACGTTTATGGTCCGAATGAATACCATAAAGGAAGGATGGCGTCTGTGATATTTCATGCATTCAATCAGATCAATGCATCCGGAAAAATGAAATTGTTCCGTTCACACAACCCGGACTATAAAGATGGAGAGCAACTGCGTGATTTTATTTATGTAAAGGATGTGGTGAATGTCTGTTACTGGCTGATGCATCACAGAACCCCGAACCTTCGTGGTAGCATCTATAATCTGGGTTCGGGGAAAGCACGTACTTTCCTTGACCTCACCAGGAATGTTTTCAGTTCAATGGGTAAAAAGGAAAATATTGAATTCGTCGATACACCTGCTGATATCAGAGACAAGTACCAGTATTTTACAGAAGCGAAAATGGAGAAGCTTCAGAAGGCCGGATACACCCTGCCATTTTATTCACTCGAAGATGGAGTGGGTGAATATGTCAACAATTTCCTGAAGGGAAAAAGATACTTCTAATCGAAAATCAGTGGATAGATTATCAGCATAATTTCAATTTCCAAATTAAAGAATCGCTGAATTTTCGTAGCCTTATGGAATAATCTGCTACCAATATGAAAAAAATACCCCTGTTATTATTCGTCATATTATTTCGATCCAATGTCGTTAATGCTCAAACGGGCATAAGCTGGAATGCGGCTTCCGATATTGTTTCTGCCAATGGAAATAACCATCCCCGGATCGCAATTGATGGAAGCGGTAATCCGCTTATTTTGTGGAGCTTCAATATGGCAGCCATGTTTACACGGTGGGATGGAAGTGCTTTTGCAACACCTGTGCCCCTCAGTCCATCAAACATTGACATTGCAGGCGGTGCCTGGATGGGGCCTGATATCGTTTCTCATGGTGATACTGTTTACGTGGTTTTCAAGCAAGCACCTGAAGCTTCAGACACCTGTCATATTTTTTGTGTTCATTCTTATGATGGTGGCGTTACATTTTCGTCACCTGTTCAGGTGGAGGCAATTGCAGACAGCATTTCACGTTTTCCTGTTGTAACTACAGACGACATTGGAAATCCTGTTATTGGCTTCATGAAATTTAATGCACAGTTTGGCGAAACAAGGTGGGTTGTTACAAAATCCACTGATTTTGGATTTTCTTTTTCTGAGGATATCAAGGCAAGCGGATGGAGCAGCGGAACTTCAGAAATATGTGATTGTTGTCCGGGTGCCATTGCATGTAGCGGAAGTAATGTTGCCTTGGTTTATCGTGACAACAACAGCAACATCCGTGACATGTGGGCCGGCATTTCAACCGATGGCGGTAACTCCTTTTCCTATGGAATGCCCATTGATCAGCATAACTGGAGCGTGTTTGTGTGTCCTTCAACAGGAGGCGATGCCACAATCATCGGAGATACGATTTATTCAGTATTCATGAATGGCAGCGGAGGAACTAACTTGTGTTATATGAATGCCTCATCCATTTCCGAAATGGCAGGTTCACAGGGTATTGAACTTACCGATGCGATTCCGGGATTGACACTGCAGAGTTATCCCCGCATGGCCAGCGATGGTACTGCGATGGCTGTGGTATGGAAGCAACTTGTGAATGGCGGTGACCAATGTCTTGTCCGTTTCACCAATAATATTGCAAACGGTTTGCCAATGGTTTATGATACAGTTGCCCTCAATCACATTGTAAATTCCGATGTTGCTATCTTCAATGGGAACATATATGTGATCTGGCAGGATAATAATACAGGCACAATTAAACTGCGCTCCGGTTCTTATAATTCAACTACATCAATGCAGGAGGAGATTTTTTCAAATCAATTTTCAGTATATCCAAACCCGGCTACATCAGATTTGCAGGTTATTAATGATCAGACGATCGATGAGATTAGTATTACAAATGTAATTGGACAAAGGGTATTTTATGCCCGTCCGGGAATGAAAAAAGTCTCAGTCCAAATTGAAACAGCAGGGGTTTATTTTATTTCGGTGAGTGGAAACCGGCAAACGAGGACAAGAATGCTTACTGTTTCAGAGTAATTTTCTTTTTTCGTTTAACGCTTTCAGATACATCTGCTTTCTTTGCATGCTGATCAGATGACCTATTCAGAAACACTCGATTATTTATTTTCACAATTGCCGATGTACCATCGTATCGGTGCTGCAGCATATAAGGCAGACCTGAAAAACACGATTGCACTTTGCGGGTTGCTGGGTCACCCGGAAGGAAATTTCAAAAGCATTCACATTGCAGGAACAAACGGGAAAGGGAGTACTTCTCATATGCTTGCTGCCATTTTGCAATCTGCTGGATACAAAACAGGATTGTATTCATCGCCTCACCTGAAGGATTTTCGTGAAAGGATAAAGATTAACGGTGTGATGATTCCTGATCAGGAAGTGGTTTCATTTGTTGAAAAGCACAAATCTGCATTTGCGAAAATTGAACTCTCGTTTTTTGAATGGACAGTGGGTCTGTGTTTCGATTATTTTGCGCGGGAAAAAGTTGACATCGCAGTGATCGAGACAGGACTTGGCGGGCGGCTGGACTCTACCAACGTGATTATACCTGAAGTATCAGTCATTACCAACATCAGTTATGATCACATGAACTTGCTTGGAAATACGTTAGAGCAGATAGCCATGGAGAAGGCAGGTATCATAAAGCACGGCATTCCTGTGGTTATCGGCGAAGAAAATGAATTAACCCGCCAGGTGTTCATTCAGCGGGCTGAAGAATTGAAAAGTTCAATTTATTTTCCTTCACGCAATTCAACTGTAGAGATCGTGGACCAAAATGCAGGGAACCAGACATTGGATATTGAGATGAGTCATGATATCCGATTGAAGAACCTTGAACTTGATCTCACCGGAAATTACCAAATTATGAATGTGGTCGGAGTGCTGGAGACTGTTTTCATTTTGCAAAAGCAAGGATGGAAAATTTCCACGGAGAATATTTATTCCGGATTAAAAAATGTAAAGCAAGCCACAGGGCTCTTGGGACGATGGCAGCGCATCAGTGAGAAACCCCTCACCATTTGCGATGTCGGGCATAATGAAGCCGGCATAAAGGAAGTGGTAAGCCAGCTTTCAAGAACTCCCCATCATCATCTCCATTTTGTACTCGGAATGGTGAATGACAAGGATATTAGTTCAGTACTTGCATTGTTGCCGGTAAACGCAACTTACTATTTCTGCAAGGCGGCGATTCCGAGAGCGCTGGATGTAAATGAACTGCTGGAGAAGGCAACAGTATTTCGTTTGAATGGCCGGGGCTACTCTTCTGTAAAAGCAGCCCTGAATGCAGCCCAATCAGCAGCAGGGGAGGAGGATATGGTATTTGTAGGGGGAAGTACGTTTGTGGTTGCAGAGGTGGTGTAAAATTGTTTCCTCAAAATATAATTCAATCCAGCAAGACATGAAATTCCATGCAATTGAAAATTGGGGAGGGGACAGCTAACTTTTTTTTACTCTCAGTAATTTTGCGTTGATGGCAACTACGATGGTGCTTAAGCTCATCAGCACTGCCCCAGCTGCCGGGCTTAGCAAAATCCCCCATTTATACAGCACACCTGCTGCCAAAGGCATGGCAACTACATTATAACCTGTTGCCCAGATTAAATTTTGGATCATTTTTCTGTATGTTGCCTTCCCGATTATGCCGTTATCGTTCTGCTGCCCAGTAAAGCAAAAAAATATCTCCAGTCGCT
>CAYHHK010000001.1:0-107559 GCA_964356415.1 uncultured Flavobacteriales bacterium | reverse complement strand
GCTTCCAACAGTAACCTTAAGTCCTTTCACTTCTGTCTGTCTTGATGTACCCTCTTTTCCCTTAACAGGAGGAAGTCCTTCAGGCGGCTTATACTTCATTAATGGAAATCTTTCAACCGTTTTTGATCCTTCGGCTATCGGAGTTGGCAATCATACCGTCCTCTATACTTTTACTGATGCTAACAATTGCAGCAATTCAGCAACTCAAAATATAACAGTAAACCCTCTGCCATCGCCACCAACAATAAGCGGAAGCAACTCAATTTGTTTTGGCGGTAGCACGCAACTGAATTCTTCCGGCTCCTTTACCACATATCAATGGTTAATGAATGGAACCAATATTTCAGGCGCTACAAATTCAACCTACTCTGCTCTTTATGATGGCACACCCCCGTCACCCGATATTTATTCCATTATCGTAACAAATCAGTTTGGCTGCTCTGCTTCGTCAAGCAATACGGTTAGTATTACTTCTGACCCTGATTGCTGCGGTGATCCATTTACCGAATTAACTCAAAACACACTTTTATCTTCTGGTACACTTTCAGGAAATTTTATTTTAAAATCCAACGTGACTATTCTCAGTGGTATCACTATAACTCTTGATAACACAGTCAACATAAGTATCAGCGCGGGTAATAAAATACTTATTGCGAACGGTGGGGAGCTAATTCTTAATGGTGCATCATTATTTCCATGCAACAAAATGTGGAAAGGTATTGAAGTAGCTGATCAGGGTTCTATGGTTCCAACGCACCTGACAATTTTGAACGGAACTACAATTAGCGGAGCAGAATATGCAGTAAATATTATCGGCAACGCTAATGTTGACATTCAAAACAGCACGTTCGACAATAATTATTTATCAGTTTATTTTCCAGTGTATGCCGCCGGTCACGCGGGTGCTTTCACATATGAGAACAACACAATCACTCAAACAATCGGCACCGTTTTACCTTCTTCCTATCCTACTCAAACTACTGCTCTTGGAACAACGAAATTCGATGGGCATTGCATAAATACTTGTACGAAAAACTTGCTGAAAATCCTACCCTTTGCGACTCAGATTCATTAATGATGCAGTTCTACACAGTCATGGATGGAAGCAACATTCAGGATTTGCATGAAGTCAACAATGAAACTGATAATGCAATGACCATTGAAGCAACAGTTCTGAATACGATTATCCAAAATGAAGTGACTATACAAACCAACTTAGATCAGATTGCAGACAACGAAATACAAATTGCTGAGGACAATCTTAACTCATTGGAGGTTGAAAATCTTCAATCGACGAATGGTAACCTGAGAGTTAACATTCAATCATTGACAAACTACAATTCATCTGCTCAGGATATAATTAAAGCAAACCGCTTACTTTCTGCTGAGCAGGTCGCCCAAATAAATGGAACCGTTTCTCCTACTGTATTGATTGAGACAAATCAGAAACAGGTGAATGATATTTACCTCAATACATTTGCAAAAGGTATTTATCAATTTACCGCCGTACAATTGGCATTATTAAGTAGCATAGCTGCACAATGTCCGGTTTCAGGGGGCGGAGCAGTTTATCAGGCACGTTCATTGTTATTTTATGTTGACGATAACTTGGTTTATGATGATCACTTTACCTGTTTGCAGGAAGGCATTGTTTTGAGAAAACTGAGATCCTCTGAAAATTCATTTAACAATTCTTACATGTACCCCAACCCAACTTCATCAAAGGCAACACTTATTTATTCATTACCTGAAGCCTGTAAAGGAATCTTGCGCATTTACAGCACAGTTGGTGAAATTGTAATGCAGCAAAACTTAAACGGAAAACTTCATCAATCCGAAATTTCTTTAGCGGAATTAAACCAGGGGATCTACTACTATAAGATTTATTCAAATGCTGAAATGATTTCTGCCGGAAAAATTTCAGTCATCAGATAAACAACTTGAATTTATGATATAAAGCAAGGAAATGCAGGTTCACCATGTGTCAGTCTCAAATCGAGGCCGCAGCAGATAAAAAAATGAAACCTATCACAGTACGTTAATTGCAGGTAATATTAATTTCCTGCCAAAGACTGTTGGAATACAATTCCGGTAATCTCCGATTCAAACCGCCGTAAGTCTTTCTCAAAAGCATCCAATTGACTTTTCGCAAATTGCTTCATTTCAGGAACCAGGCTTTTGTAGTACTGAATACCATGCAATAAATTTTCTTTGAACGAGGTGAAGTATTTATTTTTCCTGCCGGTAATTGCTTCCCTTTGATTTTGAATTTCTTGCTTCAGGTAATCAACGTACAGTGCAAGTTCATTGATAAAAATATTCGGACGCCTTAAAGAGTTTAAAATATTTTTTCTTCCGTAAATATGGCTTACCATTTGCTCCAACGAAAATATGCCGGAAAAATATGCCAGATTAGGACCCGGACAAATTGTAACGGCGGTAAGGTTATGATGAGGAGGCAAATTATTTTTTATCAGCGCGGAAGCACCCAATCCCTCACACAGGCAATCCTTTTCTTCAATTGCTTCAATTTCTGATTGCAATACTGATTCTGATAAATTCAACTCCTTTACTTTCTTAATCTTCAGGTTTTGGTACTCTCTGGATGCAGTGCAAATAGGCATCGAAGTAAACTCGGTGCTGAATGCGAGGAACTTCTTGTAGCAAGGGCTGCCGGGCCTGCCCTTTTCAATTCTCATTCTACGCTGCTCTTCAGCAGTCGACCTTCTGAAATTATTGAAAGGAATCCCTAATGGTGATGCATGGCTTAAATAGTAGTCTTGCTTAACAGCATTCGCTAATAAGCTCAATGTTTTCTCATCCACGTTGGTAACTTCAGGAACAAGAAGAAACGGGCTTCCCCATCCTGTAGCATCGAGGGAATACTGTTCCAGTAAAAACTGATTTTCGCCGGCAGTTCCAATGCCCCCCTGAAAAGTAATTTTTAATTCCGGTCTCTCTGTAAACACCTTTAATTTTTTCTCCCGCAATGCAGTATTGCATATTTCAAAAAGCTCATTTACCAATTCATACTTTTTCTCCTTAAATTCCCGCAAGATTGGTCCTGTTAAGAGTCCTTCTGTTGCAAATGCATGTCCGCCACAATTCAATCCCGATTCAATCCTGAATTCCGAAACCCACAAACCCTTCTTTGCCAGAAATTTTCCCTGGATAAGTGCAGAGCGATAGTCACTCACCTTCAAGATTATTTTCTTCCTGAACTCTCCATTTTCATCCTGAAAAAAGTCCTTAAACACCTCACAGTAGCTATACAACCGTGGATTTAATCCTGCTGAAAAAACCATGGAAGAATTCAAATCGCTTAACGCAAAACCACGCAATGCCGCCATTGCATCACAATATTCAACAGGTAGTTCTTCTCCTGACTCATTGTAATTCGCCTTATCCAATTTTGTCATGATGTTAACATCAATTGCACCGGCTACAATTTTGCTGCGCAGATTTTTTTGCATCACTTCCTTTTCACTGCCTGAGACCTTATTCATCAAAACATAAAGTTCCTTTACAGGGGAACTATCAGGAAGCATTTCGAAATACTTAACCAGATCGGACCCTTCCTCAAATTTTCCTGCCTTTAATGATTCAATTTGACGGATCAGGATCTTATTCATTAAATTCAGGTACGCAGTAATTCGTTTCGCCCGGTGATCAACATCTTTTTCATCAATGGGTACATAGGAAATATTCTCCTTTTCGCAATAATACTTTCGCATCTGCTCCACCAACTCATCCTCAATGATGGAAACAACAGAGGAAATTCCGTAACGACCTGCCTTTAATGGAGTGTCTATGGTATAACCTAAACCCATCACAGGAATATGAAATGAGTGCAATTTTGAAGCTATCATTAGAACTTATTAATTTGGAATAAAATCATAAAAGTGTAAAGGACGGCAAAATGCACACATTTCTATATGACATTTATCATACATCCGTTCATCCGGTTGCTTCACCTTTGTTTCTAACAGGAATTGAAGACTCTCATAAAAATTATTCTCAAAAAAATAAAAACAAGAACCGTGGATTTTAAAACCATAATCGAACCCTTCCGCATCAAAACTGTTGAGCCCATCACCATGAGTACAGCAGAACAACGGGAACAATTTCTAACCGATGCCCATTACAACCCTTTTCTTTTAAAATCAGACCAGGTTATCATTGACTTTTTGACTGACAGCGGGACCTCTGCCATGAGCAGCAATCAATGGGCAGCCATGATGCAGGGTGATGAATCTTATGCAGGAGCCAGAAGCTGGGAACGTTTTGAAAAAGCTGTGCACGACTTAACCGGCATGCCATATATTCTTCCTACACACCAGGGAAGGGCTGCAGAAAGAATTTTATATAGCCACATAGGAGGAAAAGGAAAATATTTCATCAGCAATACCCATTTTGATACTACCCGGGCGAACATAGAATACAGCGGTGCAACTGCTATTGATATTCCATCAGAGGAATCGAAAGATTACGATTCTTCCTACCCATTCAAAGGCAACATGAATTCGGTAAAACTCAGGGAATTGATAAACAAATATGGAAAAGAAAATATTGCAGGAGTAATACTCACAGTGACAAATAACAGTGGCGGAGGTCAGCCGGTGAGCATGCAAAATGCAAAGGATGTTGGGACTATTTGTAAGGAAAATGATATTCTGTTCATCCTGGACTGCTGCAGGATCGCAGAAAACAGCTATTTTATTCATGCCAGTGAAAAAAAATACAGTCGAATTTCATTCAGGTCAATTGCACAGGAAATGTTTTCGCTTGCTGATGCATGTATCATGAGTGCCAAGAAAGATGCATTGGTAAACATGGGTGGATTTCTTGCGCTGAGAAACAAAGAACTATCAGATGCCTGCATGCAATTGCTGATTATTACGGAAGGGTTTACTACATACGGCGGCTTATCGGGAAGAGATATGGAGGCCATTGCAGTCGGACTTAATGAAGTTTTTGAGCCCGACTACTTAAAGTACAGGATCACGAGCACACAATATCTTGGAGAAAATATTTTAAAGAAAGGTGTTCCAATTATTCATCCTGTTGGCGGACATGCCATCTATATTGATGCCAAAAAATTATATCCGCACATCCCTGTTGATCAATACCCGGGTCAGGCACTGGTATGCGAGCTTTACAAAACAGGAGGTATCAGGAGTTGCGAGATTGGCTCAGTCATGTTTGGCAAGTATAATGAAAAGGGAAAATTAATTCCGGCGACAATGGAACTGGTAAGGCTTGCAATTCCACGCAGGGTTTATACGCAGTCTCATATTGACTATGTAATTGAAGTTTTTGATGAGATAATTAGTAAGAAAAATAATGCTAGGGGAATTCGCATTATTCATGAACCAAAATTTTTAAGGCACTTCACGGCTCAATTTGAAATTGCCTGAAAGGTTTTTTTTAACCATATTAATTATTTTCCAGTTCGATTTGCTGCCCTGTTTTTCACCAGAAGCCCTGTTGCATACCTGACAAGACTTCAATTTAATTCAAGATTGCTCCATAAATTCAGAATATCACAGAAAGTATTTTTTCGTATTTTTTTATTTGACCGGCATCATATTCAATCTTATGATTAATAACTTTCTTCGTAAAAATATAATGCCATATGGGGTCAATTGAAGAAATAACGAAAATGTGTCGCGAACTGGCTTTCGACCTGAATTTTTCATCAGCAAAGGAATGGAAGAAGGAATCTCCTAACCGCTTGCTTGTTGGTTACCTTCCTATTTATGTTCCGCGCGAAATCATTCATGCAGCAAATGCATTACCGGTAGGAATTATGGGAGTTGGAGACCGCAAACAAATCATTAAAGGAGATGCCTATTACCAATCCTACATATGTCATTTGCCCCGCGGCATCATAGAAATGGCGCTCGATCATAATCTTGATGACTTTGATGGCTTTCTTTTTCCTGCAATCTGCGATTGCGTACGAAATCTTTCCGGAATGTTTAAAATTGTGAAGAAGGGGAAATTTACACGCTACTTTGATTACCCGCAGAATTTTGATGCACTCATCGGCGGGGTTTTTTATCGCGAGCTGATTGAAACAGTAATGGATGATATGTTCCAACTAAATGGAGTGAAAGTTACTCCCGAAAAACTCAATCATTCCATTTCTCTCTACAACAGAAACCGGAAACTGATTGAAGCAATCTATGATATCCGCCAGGAATATCCATGGCGTTTATCTGCTGTTGACGTTTACCATATCGTTCGTGCAGGAATGGTAATTCCGGTTGAAAGACACAATGAAGTTCTTGAAGAAGTGCTTAACCTGATTCGTCATGAATCAGGTGAGCCAATGGATAATATAAGAGTAATCATTTCAGGTTCATTCTGTGAACAACCACCAATCGGATTAATTAAATCCATTGAAATGTCAGGATGCTACATCATTGATGATGATTTTATGCTCGGATCAAGGTGGATTCAGGGTGATATTGATTCGACTACCGAAAATCCGGTCAATGAAATAGTCAATGCCTTTCTTCAAAAAAGTGTTTTCTCGTCTGCAATATATGACGTTGGCAATCCCAAAGGGAAACGCCTGGTTGATTTAGCAATAAGTAGAAAAGCAGACGGAGTCATTTTCTGTGCAGCAAGTTTTTGTGACCCGGCATTGCTTGATCGCCCGGAACTACAAAAGGCATGTGATAAAGCAGGTCTTAATCATATCAACTTCCAGTTTCATGAAAACACGGGACAATTCAAGGTAATAAAAGAACAGGCCGGTACGTTTTCGGATTCAATAAAATTATGGGCATAAATAATAATATCAAGATGATATCTCACAAATATTAAGTCACAGAAAAAACTACAAAATGAGCAATCCAAAGGAAGCAATAAAGGAAAAAAGCATGGTCATTCAGAAAGAGATGCTTGGCAATCTTTTTACTGAACTTAGTACTGCAAAAGAGAATGGTAAAAAGGTCGTGTACACATTTGTGCCGGGAAACATAACAGAACTGATTCTCGCACTGGATATGCTGCCTGTTTACCCTGAAATAAATGCACTTCAGTCCGGCATGAGAAAAAAATCCGGTTCATACATTAAAGATGCTGAAAAAATCGGATTCAGCGAAGACGTATGCACCTATGTTAAGTGTGACATTGGCATGATGCTCAACGGCAATATTGGCCCTACCGGTGAAAAACTTCCTGAGCCAGACTTATTATTATTAAGCTACACTGGTTGCTTCACATTCATGAAGTGGTTTGAAAATCTCGAAAAATTATATCCCGGAGTTGAGATTGCAATGCTGCATACGCCATATCAGGAAGATGGAAAAATAACAGACGATCAAGTCACCTATATGGTGAAGCAGCTGAAAGAAGAAGTGATTCCGAAGATGGAAAAAGTTGCTGGAAAGAAACTGGATTACGACCGCCTTTCAAAAATGCTTGAGAACTCAGCCAAGTCAGAAGATTTGTGGGTAAAGGTTCTTGAATCCGCAAAAAACAAACCCTCGCCAATAGATTCATATTTCGCCGGCGTGTACTATATGGGCCCTCTAAACACAGCGTTCAGGGGAACTGATATTGCACTTGAATACTATCAGGAATTATACAACGAAGTGGATGACCGTCTTAAAAAGGGATTACTTCCGATTAACCCGGAAGGAGAATTAAAAGAAGAAAAATATCGACTTGTAGTTGAAGGTCCCCCAAACTGGACAAACTTCCGTGAGTTTTGGAAAATATTTTATGACATGGGTGCTGTGATTGTCGCATCGACTTATACAAAAGTCGGTGGTGTTTATGACCGAGGTTTCCGTCATGATCCTGAAAATCCCCTTGAGAGCCTTGCAAAATATTGTATGGGCTGCTACACCAACCTGAATTTGCCACAACGGGTAGATTTAATTGAACACTATATTAAAGAGTATAAAGCGGACGGATTTTTAATCAACTCAATCAAAAGCTGCAATTCATTTTCAGCAGGACAATTATTAATGATGCGGGAAATCGAACAAAGATGTGGTGTTCCTGTTGGTTTCATCGAAAGTGATTTGGTTGATCCCCGCTATTTTTCATATGCAAATATTAAGAACCGGCTTGAATCATATTTTCAGATGCTGGAGCAACGAAAAATAATTATGTCACAGGGAGTAGTTTCGGCTTAAACACTTTTAAAAAGGAAACAATAAATGAACAAGTATTATCTCGGCGTTGACCTTGGCTCAACAACATCAAAAGCAGTCATCATTAATGAACAAGATGAAATCATAGGCCGTGGTATCACAAATACCCGTGCAAACTATTCAGTGGCAGCTGACATTGCGAAGGATGAAGCAATTTACAATGCACGATTTTCTGTACTCAAGAAAAAACTGGAAGCAGAACTAAAAGCAAAGCCTGAATACAACAAATATATTACTGACCTTGAAAGTGTATTTCAGTACGAGCAATTCAGAATTCGTTTAGATAAACTTGGAGATGAACTTGTAAAAACCTGTCATGTCTTCTTTACTGATGAAAAAAAGAGGGAAGAAATATTGAATCACCTGAG
The DNA here is from genome assembly GCA_964356415.1 of uncultured Flavobacteriales bacterium. GTDB lineage: Bacteria > Bacteroidota > Bacteroidia > AKYH767-A > 2013-40CM-41-45 > JAPLDB01. The sequence continues at coordinate 99,017 of CAYHHK010000001.1, read as the reverse complement.
GAATATACGCAGGGCCTTTAAGCCAAAAATCAAACATGAATATTTGTATAATAACCTTGGAGCAAAAAATCAATTCTTTCGCGATACCGTTTCTGAACGTTACAACGAGGAAGTAAACAAACTCGACATTTCACTTTTTGAGCCATTGATGACAGTCTGGGACAAGAGCATAAGTCCATCAGAAAACCAACGAGTTCAATTTGACTTCAAAGAGCTTGTGCACAAAGCAATGGATGAGCTTAAAGAAAAATACAAAAACCTTCCTGACACATCCGCGGAAAATACAAGTGTGAATTTTGATGCTGAACTGAATTTACTTAAAGGAAATTTTGACCACGTATCCGAATCTCTACGTGAACACATTGACGAAATTGCAGATATTGAATTTGAAATAGAAAATATGACAGGGACAGGATATGGTCGCGCCTTGCTTCCGTTTCCGCAAGAATGCATTCGCTCAGAGATTTTATGTCATGCATTTGGAGCCCATGCTGTTTTTCCTGATACAAGAACAGTACTTGACATCGGCGGACAAGACACCAAAGCGATACAAGTGGATAAATACGGTCTTGTAACCAGTTTTCAAATGAATGATCGATGTGCAGCCGGATGTGGACGCTACCTCGGTTATATTGCTGATGAAATGAGCATTTCATTAAATGAATTAGGTCCCCTGGCATTAGAGGCAGAGAAAGAAGTAACTATTTGCTCCACATGTACAGTATTTGCTGGAGCTGAATTGCGCGAACTGACCAATCTTGGTGAAAAGCGAGCTGACATTCTTGGCGGCTTGCACAAAGCCATAATTATGCGGGCCATGTCTCTCATCGCGCGTTCAGGAGGCGTTTACAATGAATTCACTTTCACAGGAGGTGTTGCACGCAACCAGGCAGTAATTAAATATCTCACGCAACTGGTAAAAGAAAACTATGGCGATAACATCAAAATAAACATTCATACCGATTCAATATTTATGGGAGCGCTTGGGGGTGCCATGTTTGCAAGAAGAAATGTTGACATGGAATTGCCGGTTTCCGCAAAGAACTAACCAATGGGGTACATTCTGCTTCCCTTCAAAGTAGCATACAGGATTTACTATTTTTTACTGTTCACCGTAACTTTAATTATCTTATATCCTGCATTCTCGTACTTCCTGCACAGTCCTGATCGCTACCCTTATGCATTTAAATTAATGCGCATATTCGGATGGATTCTTTTACTGCTCGGAGGCATTATTCCATACGTAAAAGGCCGAAATAACATACCAAAAAAGGGAGGATATATTATTTGTCCCAACCATTCCTCTTTCATTGACATTCCCTGCCTATACACTACTTTTAACAGGTATTTTGTTTTTACCGGAAAGAAAGAAATTGAAAAATGGCCACTGTTTAAAATATTTTACACCTCAGGTATGAATATACTTGTTGACAGGCAAAACGCCAGTGGATCAATAAAAGCACTAAAAAGAATGTCAAGAGAATTAGCCAATGGAAATCCTTTGGCAATTTTTCCTGAGGGAACAGTATCGAAAAATGCTCCTCTCATGGGTGAATTCAAAGCCGGTGCATTTGCTCTGGCAATTCAGAAGCAAGTTCCCATTTTACCAATTACTTTTTTAACCAATTGGAAAAGAATTCAGCGCAAAGGAATATTAACCGGGAAATCAGGCCCCGGAATGTCAGAGATTATTATCCATGCACCCATTGATACAAAGGGTTATACCAAAGACCGTGTTGACGAATTAAAAAACCGTGTTTACTCCATTATAAATGCCCCACTTGAGAAAATTGAAACAAAAGAAAATAAAATTAAAAATAAGAAGTTCGTCTTCAGCACACAGCAATCATCATAAATATCATATATTAATTTAATCACAATATTGTACTTTCCCAAAAAAGCCACCTAATGATTTTCTAACAGAAGATAAGCGAACAATAATGATAAAAAATAATTCAAATATGTCAAAATCCTATTTCACAATGGGAATAGACGTCGGAAGCAACTTCATAAAGTTAGTACTAATGGACTATTCTGACCATCCCATCATCAATGACAAGCACACAGAAAAAATAAGGAAACGCAACCCTACACAAGTCGCTGATGAGATGGTGCAGGCAATGCTTACAAAACACAATCTTCAATATGAAGACATTGCATACCTTGCCTCCACAGGAGAAGGCGATTTAGTTAAAAAAAAGCGGGGCCACTTTTATGGAATGACTACCCATGCGAGAGGAGCCAATTATTTTTTTCCTGAAGCAAGAACCGTTGTTGATCTTGGTGCTTTATACGTGCGGGCAATCCGCATCAGTGAGAATGCGCGTGTGGAAGATTACAAAATGACAGGACAATGCGCTTCCGGTTCAGGCCAGTTTCTTGAAAATATTTCGCGCTATTTAGGATTGTCCATTGAGGAAGTGGGAGAGGTGTCAATGAAGGCAAACCAACCCGAAATTTCCTCAGGGATATGTGCTGTATTGGCAGAAACGGATGTAATCAACATGGTATCAAGGGGGATTTCTACACCGGACATCATCAAAGGAATTCATCTTTCCATCGCCTCCCGAATTATCAAACTTATGAGTTCATTAAAGGCAGCATCCCCTATTTTTCTTACAGGTGGCATGGCACTAAACACAGGAATGATTCAGGCAATTGAAGAGCAATTAATAGAAACAGGAAAAAAATTTGAAATAAAAACGCATCCCGATGCCATTTATGCCGGCGCCCTTGGAGCAGCCTTGTGGGGAGGCTATCGCCATAAAAAGTTATTGGAAAAACAGGCACTGGCTGTTTAATAATAATCAAAATGAAAACTCTTGAATCTGAATTTAAGCCGGATAAAATGATTCCTAACATTTCTATGTTATTGCATCACAATGTAAGGGCGTTTCGGGATAATATTGTTTTTCAAGAGAAGAGAAACGGAATTTTCGAAGGCATCACCTGGCACAATTTCTACAATGACATTTTAAAGATTGCTTTTAACCTCAAGCGATTCGGCTTTATCGCCGGGGATAAGATGGTAATTTATTCTCCGAATCGCCTTGAAATGCTTGAACTTGAACTTGCTGTGATGGTTTCAGGTGGAATCAGTGTTCCCATCTTCGCCTATTTTCATCAGGAAACGGCAGAACTACTCATCAATCATTCTGATGCAAAATTCCTTAGCGTAGCCGGAGAACTGCAATTAGGCAGACTCAGTAATAACATTCATGTCAGGCATCTTTTTGTTTTTGACAACATTGAAAAAAAATATTTTGACAATCAGCACCATTTTGATGAGTTGCTAAAAACTAATTCTGATACAAGTTTTTCAATTGATCCTAATGCTTCACCTGATGAAATTTGTCTGAACATGTATACATCAGGAACGATGGGTATTCCCAAATGTGTTCAACTTACACATGAAAATATTTTATCACAACAAGCAGGGCTATCCAAGGTCTTGAAAATAACATCCACTGATCGCTTCCTTTCCTATCTCCCGTGGCATCACAGTTTCGGAGGTATTTTTGAATTATTCACGGCACTTTACAATGGCGCTACCATCTCTCTTGAATCCGGCTATGGAAAAGATCCTAAAGTGCTCATGGAAAACTGGAAAATTATTCAGCCAACAGTCTTTTTCAGCGTTCCAAAAGTTTACCAGTCACTTATTGATCTTACAAGAAATGATCAGGAAGCAGAAGAACTCTTTTTTCATCCCCAATTGAAATTCATTTTCACTGCAGCGGCTTCGCTTCCTAAAAATCTCTCCGACGAATTTGAAAAAAGACATGTACCAGTCATAGAAGGATGGGGTCTCACTGAGACTTCCCCATGCTGTACGCTCACAAATCCAAATAAGAAACGCCATCATGGTATTGTAGGAAGTCCTTTGCCCGGAGTAAGCATCAGACTCGCAGATGACGGAGAAATTCAGGTGAAAGGTCCCAACGTAATGAAAGGGTATTATAAAAATGACGAAGCGAATTCAGGAATATTTACTGATGATGGCTGGTTTTGCACCGGTGATATTGGAGAAATTACAGAAAATGGTCTGAAACTTATCACCCGCAAAGACCGCATCTTTAAATTGTCAAACGGAGAAAAAGTTGTTCCGTCAGACCTTGAAAAACTCATCGAGATGAAATGCCACTACATCTCATTCGCCATGGTAGTAGGCAGCGGACAAGACTATCCTGTTGCCATATTATTCCCAAATAAAAAACTTTTAAATCATCCTGACTACAACATTTCTCCTGAGGAAGGTTGCTTCTGTCCCCGCGACCTGAATGAACTCAGCAAATGCTTACACGGTTGCTTACATGATGCAAATTGTGGCATCGGACAAAAGTTTGCACAAATAAGAGCTGCTATGATTATCGATGATGAGCTTTCTCTGGAGAAAGGAACATTGACTCCATCCATGAAAGTAGCTCCGCGAAATGTGGTGAGCGCATACAAAGCGCATCTGGAAAATTTATACGGAGACGAAAACCCTGTTGAAGAAGAAATTTATATCATCCGTCTGGATGAACTTCAAAATACTGTTGGAAGAATATTTGCAACCTGATATGTACGAAATCAAATCAACACAGTTATTAAAAGCAGTGATGAGCGAATATTTTCGATCATTGGAAACCGGTGAACGAAAAATCGCATGGTGTACAAGCGTTGGGCCAGCCGAACTGCTAAGATCTTTTGGGTTCAATGTATATTTTCCTGAAAATCACGGTGCACTCCTTGGTGCCACACGTACCGCTACCGATTTCATTCCTGAAGCGGGTAAACTTGGCTTCTCAAACCACATATGCTCATACACGACGAGTGACATCGGTTCTTACCTCAGCGGCAAAACGCCTTTACAATCTCACTATGGAATGAAAGGCGTTCCTAAACCCGACCTGATAGTTTACAATACCAATCAATGCAGGGAAGTTCAGGATTGGTTTAACTTTTATGCCAAAGAATTTAACTGCCCTATTACAGGTATAACCCCGCCAAGATACGTGGATGATGTTTCAGAGGAAATAATTACCACAGGTGTTCAGCAGCATAAAAATATTATTCCTGCATGTGAAAAAGCCAGTGGGAAACAATTTGACATTGATTCCTTCAGGGAAACCTTATTGCTCAGCAAAGAGGCCACCCTCCTTTGGCAACAGGTTTTAAGGACGTCTAAAGCATCACCTGCACCACTCAGTTTTTTTGATGCAACCATACATATGGGGCCCATTGTGGTGTTGCGGGGTACAGAAACAGCAAAACAATATTACCAGACACTTTTAAAAGAGCTACAGGAAAATATTTTGAAGAAAACCGGAGTTGTTGAAAAAGAACAATCACGCATCTTCTGGGATGGTATGCCCATCTGGGGAAAGAACAGAATGCTTTCTGATTTATTCATTCAGAACAACACCGGTGTAGTTGCATCTACGTATTGCAACAGCTGGATATTTGATGAGTTTGATGAAAAAGATCCATTTAAATCATCGGCGCTTGCCTATACAAATATTTTCATCAACAGGAGTGAAAAAGCTAAAATGAAAATGTTGGCAAAATGGCTGAAGGAATTCTCTTGTGATGGCATCATATTTCATGATTCAAAAACCTGCTTCAACAATTCAAATGCGAAGTTCGGCTTGCCAAAAAGGTTAAAAGACGAAACAGGGATTCCGTATCTTGTAATTGAAGGTGACTTGTGTGACCTGAGATTTTTCTCGGAAGGACAAAGCATTACAAAGATTGAAGCCTTTATTGAACAAATTCAACACGCTTCGCATCGAAATCCACAAGCGCAGCGAGCACAGATCAATGTTAAATAGCCTTTGAAGAAAATAAAATGAGTGAAGAAAATAATATCAGATCACAAACTCCAGATCCTTCAGGAAATGAAAAGGCAGAACAAAAAGTAGCTGTGGTAGGCCTGGGACCTGTCGGGCTCATTCTTTCTGCTCATCTGAAAGAAGCCGGATGTAATGTGGCGGTATGCGATTTTGATAAAATTAAAATTAATTTAATCAGGAAAGAAGGAATAAAACTGGACGGAGCAATACAGAAACATATTTTCGTTGATAACATCTACAGCAGCCTCACCGAATTACGAAATTTCAACCCTGACATCATTATAGCGAGTATAAAAGGATATCAAACATCAGCATTCGTCGAACAGGTGATGAATCTTAATTTTGATAAAACCATTTTTGTAAGTGCACAAAACGGCATTGATGTCGAGCAGATTCTTGCCTCAGGAATTGGTGAAAGTAAAACATTACGCCTTGTGATCAACTTTGCCGGCAACCTGAATGCCCCGAATATTGTAAAAGTCACATTTTTTAATCCGCCCAATTACATCGCTTCCCTCGATGATTCAAAAGCCGGCGCTGCTCAGCAAATAAGTGACTTGCTGAACAAAGTCAATCTGAATACCAAATTCATCTCATCCTTTGAATTACTGAAACAGATCTGGGAAAAAACAATCCTGAATTCCTCCTTGTCAGCACTGTGCGGAATCGGTAAGCTCACCATAAAGGAAGCAATGGAGATACCCGATACCGTAGAACTTATCGAACTGGTAATTGAAGAGGCACTGGAAGTAGCAAAAGCGGAAAAAATAATATTTGAAGATGAATTCATTCGCAAATGTTTGCGTTACCTTAAAAAAGCAGGGGACCATTTCCCTTCACTTGCAGTTGACCTGATAAACAACAGGCAAACTGAAATTGATTTCATGAATGGAAAAATAGTTGAGTACGGCCGCAAGCACTATATCCGCACTCCCATCAATCTTGCTGTTACAAATATGGTAAAGGCAATGACCTCTCGCAGCAACAGTGCATTTATGAAATCACTTGATCCATCATTGATCGGCAAGTCATTTAGCGGTGCCGGTGGCCAAAAAGCTAGGAATGGATTAGTCATTAAAGGAGAGAAATCAGGTTCAGGAGAATATTTTTTGGGTGTTGACCTCGGCTCATCTTACACAAAATTTATCGTCCTCGACAGCAATTCGAAAGTGGCATTCAAATTAGCACTTAAAACACTCAACCGCGATAAGATTGGAGTGCGGCATGTAATGAGTGCAATCCGTAGTGAGTTTAATATTAAGGCCAGCTGCGCCACCGGTTATGGACGCAAAAATTTTCCTGACGCAGATATTGTAAAAACAGAAATTAATTGTGCGGCAGAAGGGGTCTCCTTTTCTTATCCCGGTGCAAAGAACATTATAGACATAGGAGGAGAAGACATCAAGGTGATCCATTGCGGCATCAACAGTGAGGTAGAGAATTTCTTTCTCAATGACAAATGTGCTGCAGGAACAGGGTCATTCATTACTGAAATTGCAGAACGGGCCGACCTCAACATCAGTGAAATGAGCCTTCTTGCTGCCCGCAGCAACAATAAAACTGAGCTGAACAGTTTTTGTACCGTATTCGCCAAGACAGAAATCATGAAATGGCTCATAGAAGGCATGAGTGTTGAAGATATTTCAAAAGGCGTCTATCTCTCCATTGTTAACCGGGTTGCCAAACTGCGCATCATGTCCGGAATCCCCATTTATCTCATTGGAGGAGTGATCGCCTACCATCCATACCTGAGAGATATTCTTGGATTAAAACTTAAGCAAGAAGTTGAATCGGTTGAAAATCCACAATTCATGGCATCATTGGGAGCAGCGCTCATTGCCAAACAGCATTTTCTAAAAACGGAAACTTCCGTTTCAAATAAAACTGAAATTCAGTGAAAGCCTACCATCATATAAATAAAGGAATAGGAATAATATTCGACGACATTTATCTCGTCGACGGAACAAGGACACCTTTTGGAAAATACTGTGGTTCGCTTTCCCAAATCTCTCCTACCGATTTAGGGATTTTTGCCGCAATATCCACGCTGCAAAAATCAGGAGTGAAACCTAATGAAATTGATCAGGTGATTGCAGCCAATATCGGACAAAGTTCAACAGACTCCTATTTTCTTCCACGCCACATATCTCTCTTTAGCGGAATCCCGGCTGAAGTTCCGGCATTAATGGTGCAAAGGATTTGCGGATCAGGCTTTGAAACAATTATTACAGGTGCAGAACAAATCACTCTGGGAAAAGCAGACACAGTTCTCTGTGTTGGCACAGAAAATATGTCACTCTCCCCTACTGTGAGTTTTGGAAACAGAATGGGATATCCCTTAGGCAGGCCTGTATTTAAGGATATGCTTTGGGAAGCTCTGGACGATACTGCCGCCGGATATCCGATGGGATATACAGCCGAAAATGTTGCAAAGAAATATGATATCTCAAGAAATGACTGCGATGAATATGCAATGACCTCTTTTCAAAGAGCAATTGATGCCACAACAAATAAAATCTTCTCTGAGGAAATCGCATCGTTGCAGTCCGCCACGTTTAATATTGAAGGCCTTAAATCAAGAAAAGCTTTTCTCCCAAAAGGAACAAGCTCCTTTTCAATTGATGAACATATCCGTGCCACAACGCTGGATGCGCTGGGTAAACTGCCTACAGTGTTTGACAAAGTGGGAGTTCTTACGGCAGGAAATTGCAGTGGAATTGTTGATGGCGCAGCCGCTGCAGTTATTGCAAATTTGCAAACTGTTTCACAAAAGAATTTAAAACCAATATCAAAAATAATCGGAGGCGCAAGTTGTGGCATCGATCCGAAATACATGGGATTGGGCCCGGTTCCGGCAATCAGACTTTTGCTTGAAATGACTGGATTGAATATCTCCGATATTGGTCTGCTTGAAATTAACGAAGCATTCTCGGCGCAGGTAATCGGTTGCGAAAAGGAACTGGGAATTGACAGAACCAAACTGAATGTAAACGGAGGAGCCATTGCAATAGGGCATCCGCTTGCCGCCACAGGATTGCGGTTGTCTCTCACCATCTCTAAAGAAATGATACGCAGAAAAGTAAAATATGGGATCGCATCTGCATGCATTGGCGGCGGACAGGGAACAGCTATCCTTTTTGAAAACAAAAACCTATAGTTATGCCTGAAACATTTGATAAAATCAAGCTTGCTTCTGCAAAAGTTACTTCAACCGAAAAAATGCATCAATGGCAAATGGTTGAACTCAACAAGGAATTTCAACTTATTGAAAACCCACTACCGGTATTAAAAGACGGAGAGGTCATTGTGAAAATTGCAGGATGCGGTGTGTGTCATACAGACATCAGCTTTTGGCATGCAGGAGTACAGACGAAGCATGCACTTCCTCTGACGTTAGGTCATGAGATCAGCGGGACAGTAATTACCGGTGATAATAAATGGCTTGATAAAGCAGTAATCATTCCTGCCGTGTTGCCTTGTGGTGATTGCGAGTTCTGTAAAAATGGGAGAAGCAATATTTGCAGAAATCAATTAATGCCCGGAAACGATTTCCAGGGAGGATTTTCCTCACATATAATAGTACCCTCTAAATTTCTATGTGAAGTTCCAAAAAGTGTTTTGAATAAATATCCACTCGAACATCTCGCGGTTATTGCTGATGCAATTTCAACACCTTATCAGGTCATTAAAAAATCAGAACTGGAACCGGGTGATCTTGCCATTGTTATCGGTGTTGGAGGCGTAGGAGTTTATGGAGCACTGATCGCAAAAATATTCGGAGCTAAAGTAATTGCGCTGGATATCAATGATGCGAAGCTGACCACTGCAAAAGAAAATGGCATAGATGCGGTTTTGAATATCAAAAGCCTTGATCAGAAAACAATCAAAGAAAAAGTAAAAGCGCTTGCTAAGGAAATCAATGCGCCAAAATTCAGATGGAAAATATTTGAATTCAGCGGAACAAAAGCAGGTCAGGATCTGGCTTTTAACCTTATCACGTACGCTTCAACGCTTTCAATTGTTGGCTTCACAATGGATAAAACAGAAGTCCGGCTAAGCAACCTGATGGCATATGACGCCAAACTCATCGGCACATGGGGATGCAGGGCAGAACTATATCCCGAGGTTTTAGACCTGATATCCAATGGCAAACTGAACATATCACAGTTTGTGCAAACTTTTCCTATGTCGAAAATAAATGAAGTATTTAGAAATACTCTTGAGCATAAATATTCAAAACGATCAGTTCTTATTCCCGATTTCAAATAAACCTTCATGCGCAAATTTCTTAGCACCCTTCTGGCTTTATTCTCCATTTGTTTTTCCGGTGTTTCGCAGAATGCAACTTCTGTTCAAAATGGAAATTGGATGAACCCGTTGACATGGAGTTGTACCTGCATACCATTGCCCGGCTTTACAGTTACCATCAACCACGCTGTCGCACTTGACACCGGCTGGTATCTCCCTTCCGGAGGAATCACCATTAATGCAGGAGGATCACTAATAGAAAACAATTCTTCACGGGACATACTGGTAAATGGAGGAACACTGACAAATCATGGTACACTTGATATACGCTACTTGTTTGTACAGGCAGGCTCATTTTCGAATAGTGGGACACTTACAGCCCGTTCGCTGATGAGCTATGTGAACTTCACCAATACAGGAACCATTCAAAACATTGACAGTCTATACAGCACAGGCGCTATAATCAACGACGGCAGTTTCCTGGATATTGACAGTATCACTACCGGCGGAACTTTTACAAATAATGGGATTTGCACATACAATCAATTTACAAATACCGGGGAATACACAAATAATAATACCCTCACATTTACCGATCTTACAAATCTTGGAACCTTTACCAATTCAGATAGCATTACTTGTTTGCACAGTTCCTGGAATACTGAAATATTTAAGAACCTTTCTTCAGGGTATTTCATCCTATATAAAAGCCTGCTGAATGCTGATTCAGTTCAACACAATGCAACGCTTGATAACAACGGAAGAATAATTGTGAACGACAGCTGGTATAATGCAGATACCGTTAAAGGAACAGCAACAGGAAGCTTTCAAGTGTCCGACAGCTCGGTCAATTGGGGCTGGATGAAGGGAGATTTTGATTTTTGCGACTCAACCCCGCCAATATCCACACCATTCATTGACTTCAATTTTGGAACAATATCTTCCGGAATCACCTGGTGCATACTTGATGCAATAAATGAAAATCAGAATGAACAATTAAGTATTTATCCGAACCCATCCACAAACTGTGTATTTATCAACTCTCCCGACAACTGCATCTCAGATATTAAAATTTATTCATTTGGAGGAATCCCTGTTGTGACAGCAAAGAATTCCAAGCAAATTGATGTTTCTGAATTATCACCGGGGTTGTATTTACTTTCAGCAACGAGAGGCCAAAAACAATATTTATTTAAATTACAAATTACAAACTAGAACAATGAGCAACCTAAAAAATCACAACATCGTCACAGCAGTATATAAAGAAATCATTTTTGAGAAAAAGAACTGCCTTGACAAAAATGGCAATCCCATAGATGGGTTATACAATGCCTGGATTTATCTTAATAATCCAAAACAATATAATTCATACACGACTTCGGCAGTAAAAGAAATCATTCTGGCATTTGGAGAAGCATCAAACGACAGGAGTGTAGTTGCAGTTGTTTTTACTGCAGTTGGTGACAAAGCATTTTGTACAGGCGGAAACACAAAAGAGTATGCCGAGTATTATGCCGGAAACCCGCAGGAGTACTCACAATATATGCGGTTGTTCAATGACATGGTAAGTGCAATATTGAAATGCGAAAAACCTGTAATCAATCGTGTTAACGGAATGCGTATTGGCGGTGGCCAGGAAATAGGAATGGCCTGCGACTTCAGCATAGCCAGTGACATGGCAAGATTCGGCCAGGCAGGTCCAAAACACGGGAGTGCACCCATTGGAGGCGCCACTGATTTCCTTCCGCTTTTTGTAGGCGTTGAGCGGGCAATGATGTCTCTCACGCTTTGTGAACCGTGGACCGCACATCAGGCATATTATTTTGGGGTTATTACAGAAATAGTTCCTGTGCTAAAAGTGAATGGTCAGTTTACTCCAAATCCAATGGTGGTAACAGATAAAATCACTAATGAATTCGGACGTGTCATTTTCGGAACTTCCAAATCAGGCGATGAATTGAAAAAAGCAAAAGAGATTTTAGCAACTGCCGAAACAGATTTATCGATGCTGGACAAGGCGGTAAATAACCTGATCACCAAACTACTTTACACATTCCCCAACTGCATGACAAAAACCATCAGTGAAGTTCGCAAATTCAAACTCGAACACTGGGATAAAAACAAGGAAGGCAGCCGCGAGTGGCTTGCACTAAATATGATGACAGAAGCGAAGGCTGGATTCAAAGCCTTTAATGACGGACCAAAAGAGGACCGTGAAGTAGATTTCATCAAACTGCGTCAACTCCTGGCGCAGGGAAATGAATGGAATGATGAAATGCACAGAACGATCTCGCCACAATACCAAAAAGTTAATACCTGACAATGGAAAAAGTTAAAATTATTTACAGCCATAATGATACTGTTATCAATGTGATTCTTGATGACGGCAAAGGAAATGTACTTGACCACGTGATGATTGAAGAATTGCAGTCTGTATTAAATACATTTCGTGCTAATTCCCAGGTTAAGCTGATTATTCTTGAAGGCGCAGGGAAGCATTTTTCCTTTGGGGCAAGTGTAGAAGAACATAAAAAAGAATTTGCTTCAACCATGCTTCAGAATTTTCATGCATTGTTTTATACGCTAAGAGATCTGTCCATCCCAACTCTGGCAAAAGTTTCAGGACAATGTCTTGGTGGCGGAATGGAACTTGCGATTATGTGCAATTTTATTTTTGCCGACAAAACAGCCAGATTCGGGCAGCCCGAAATTGTACTTGGGGTCTTCCCCCCTCCTGCTTCAGTTATCCTTCCTGAAAAAATCGGCTTGGCAAGGGCAGAAGAAATACTTCTTACCGGAAGGACCTTTCATGCAGAAGAAGCCAGACAAATAGGATTGGTGAATGAACTGTTTGATGACAAGGCCACAATGGATACAGGTATTGAAAAATGGATTGCAGATCAAATTATTCCAAAAAGCGCCACCTCACTCCGCTTTGCAGTAAGAGCATCACGGGCTAAATTCAATCATGTCTTAACCAATTTTCTTCAGCAACTTGAAAGCATGTATGTAAGGCAACTGATGGAAACCCATGACGCGAATGAAGGCATCAATTCATTTTTAGAGAAAAGAAAACCCGTCTGGGAAAATAATAAAGCACTTTCAAAATGAAAAATATCAAAACTGTCGGCGTAATTGGGGCAGGAACAATGGGCTCTGCCCTGGCTCAAAAATTTGTTCAGGAAGGCTTTACAGTTATTCTTGCCGACAAGGAAATGAAGTTTGTAGAGAAAGGCCTGGGCGGTATCAAAACGATGCTGAACGAAGGGGTGGCAAAAAATATTTTTAAAGAGGAGGAAGTTATTAACTCCTTATCCAATCTTAAAGGAACAGCTGACCTGCAGGAATTAAAAATCTGCAATATTATCATTGAAGCTATATTCGAAGATTTCAAGGCAAAAAGCGATCTGTTTAAAGCGCTTTCAGAAATTGTACCTGAAGAAACGATCATTGCAACAAACACTTCTTCGTTTTCGGTATCTGAACTTTCTGCCACAGTGAAACATCCTGAACGGTTTATCGGCCTGCATTATTTTTATCACGCAGCAAAAAACCGCCTCGTTGAAATTATTCCCGGAACCCAAACTTCAGCAACAACAATAGAGAATGCAAAAACATTCTGTATGCTATCGGGTAAGGATGCAATTATCTGCAAAGACGTTTATGGATTTGCGGTGAATCGTTTTTTTGTTCCATGGCTGAATGAATCCGTAAAGCTATTGTCTGAAAACATTGGAACAATTGAAAGTATTGATTCTGCCTGCATGAAAATTTTCAAAATCGGAATGGGGCCTTTCGCATTGATGAATGCTACCGGAGTTTCCATTGCAATGCATGCCCAGCGAACACTTGAGTTTTTTGGACCATCCTACAAAATTGCACCCATGCTCGAACAGCTTGCAGCAAAAAAAGAAAACTGGAAAATTGCGGAGCTAAATTCAGCAGAACTGAATCCAGTCTCAAACAAAGTAATCAATGAACGGCTGCTTGGTTGTGTATTTTTTATCTGCACTCAGATTCTTAACGACGGAGTATGCTCTGCAGTAGATTTAAACAAGGGTGCCAAAATCGGCCTTCGTTGGAAATATGGTCCCGTAGATTTAATGAAAAGAACCGGAGAAGAAGAAGTAAAGCGTCTGGTGAATAATTATGCAAGACACTACAATGAAGCTATCCCCATCGTATCCTCTTCTTCCTGGCATATGGATTATGTCCTTCTGGAAAATAAAGATGACATAGCCATCATAACAATAAACCGACCTGAAGAACTGAATGCCTTGAATGAAGAAGTAATAAATCAATTGAATGAGAAATTCTCGCAGGCAGAAAATTATTCCTCCGTCAAAACCATTTTTATCACAGGTACAGGAAAAGCTTTTGTAGCAGGAGCAGATATCAATTTCTTCGTAAACAACATAAAGAATCATTCAGTTGACAGAATTGTTGACTTCACAAGTTTCGGGCAGCAACTTTTTGAAAAAATTGACAAATCAAAAAAGAAAGTTGTGGTAATATTAAATGGAATGGCGCTTGGCGGTGGATTAGAACTTGCATTGTGTGCCGATCTCATACTCTCCGTTCAGGGCGCCAAACTGGCATTTCCGGAAACAGGCATCGGAATCTATCCAGGACTGGGTGGTGCCAAACGCACAGCAAGAAGAGTCGGCAAAGGGCTCGCGAAGTATCTGATATATACAGGAAAAAAAGTAACTGCAACCCATGCTTCTGAAATCGGTCTTATCGACAGCATCATTCAGAAAGAAGATATTCCTAAAATTTTATCGGGAGAGATGGCCATTGATTCCATACCGTTGGGCGTTAAGAATATTGAAGAGCGATGTCTTGCTATAAAAACATTTTTCGAGGCCAATTCACTTGACCACCTGCTCCACCTGGAATACAGCCTTGATCATCTCGACAAAGAAGATGCAGAAAGAATTATCAATAAGGTCAAAGGGAATGCTCCTCTTGCCCTATATGTTTCTGAAAAACTGATTAATGGTTGTGATCTTAATATTTCAGAATTGGATGATTTAAAAAACATCTTTATTTCCAAAGATGCCTTGATTGGGCTTAGTTCTCTTGGCAGAAATGTTGAATATAAAGGAACATGAATAAACAACCCGGCAGCGGCTTTGTTTCTGCAATCATACTCTCAGCAGGCAAATCGGAACGCTTCGGTAGTCCAAAATGTTTCCTGAAATTTAATTCATCCATTTCGTTTCTTGAAAGACTGACAATGGTTTATATTGATGCAAATATTCCGGACATTGTGATCGTCTTAAATACTGAAACCGCGAAGAAGGCAAAAGAATTGATCAAACCGCTTAAGAATAAAACGAATATTACCACTATAATCAATGAACATCCTGAAGACGGCAGATTTTTTAGTGTAAAACTTGGAGTAAATGCAATCAATACAAAAAACAGTGCCTTTATTCAGAACATTGACAATCCTTTTACAACCACTGCACTCCTTGAACAAATGATGAAGAGACTTTTGGTAGGGAAATATGTAGTTCCGGAAAACAATAACAAACATGGGCACCCTGTATTGGTGTCAGCTGAAATTTTACAGGACATCAAAAAAGCAACACAGCCGGAAACCAATCTAAGGGCTATCCTAGAGAAATATCCTTTTGAGCAGTTGAAAACAAACGACAGCAACATACACGCAAACATCAATACAAAAGAGGAATACAGGAAATATTTTACCCATGATCCGATTCACTGAAATACTCAATAATGCATCGGCACAAAGAGAGCACATAACCCTCTGCACAGTTGTTGAAACCAGTGGCAGCACACCTTTGAAGGCAGGTGCCAAAATGCTTGTTTGGGAAAATGGCAGATGCGCAGGAACCATCGGAGGAGGAAATATCGAAAAGAAAGTGATTGAAATTGCAATTGCAACATATCAATCGGGCCGTCCAAAGCTAGAAGAATATGCACTTCTTAAAGAGAAGATGTGTTGCGGCGGAAGCATGAAAATATTTATTGAACCCATGAAGCCGAGGAAGCAGCTAATTATTTTCGGTGCAGGACACATAGGAAGCAACATTTCCTATTTCGCAGATAAATTAGACTTCGAAATAGTTATTGTTGATGAAAGGAAGGAATATATCAGGAAAATCCAGCTCTCTGAGGTGACAAAATTCAATCTGCCCCATCAACAGGCATTTTCAAAAATTACATTTGATAGCAATACATACATTGTTATCTGTACCCATTCCCATGACTACGACAGGGAAATCCTCGCCCTGAGCATAAATCAGCCGCATGCATATCTTGGAATGATTGGAAGCTTGAGAAAAGTTTTAGTCACACGAAAATTATTTCTTCAACAAAATATCACAACGCAGGGCCAACTAAATGAAGTTGACATGCCAATGGGATATGACATCGGGCAGCATTCACCGGCCGAAATTGCTTTGGGCATTGTTGCGAAAATTGTCGCGCGTTCAAATGACAAATACCCGGGTCAAGCAGGATCAGATAGCAATCACACACATGAAGCGGATATAAAAATGGAAACATGCTTAACTCTACCACTATTACATGGAGCCTAAAATAGCCATCGTCACCGGAGCGGCCAATGGAATTGGCAAGGCAATTACGAAAAAACTGATTGACGAAGATTACTTTGTAATTGCTGTAGATATGGATGCCGCAAACGGAAAAAAATTGCTTACAAAATTCGGTAAAAGCAAACTCAGTTTTGCAAAAGCCGATATCACCAAAGAACTAATTGTGAAATCTCTCTTTGAAAAAATAATGATAGAGTATAAAAGACTTGACGTACTCATTAACAATGCGGGAATTATCAGAGATAAAATGATCTGGAACATGAGCATGGAAGATTTTGATTCGGTACTGAACGTAAACCTGAAAGGAACTTGGTTGATGTGCCGTGAAGCCTCACGGATCATGAAAGAACAAAAGAGCGGGCGAATCGTAAATATTTCTTCACGTGCATGGCTGGGAAATGCCGGCCAATCAAACTACTCAGCATCAAAAGCCGGGATTGTTGCCCTTACAAGAGTACTTGCTTTGGAACTCGGAAGACACAATGTGCTGGTCAATGCAATTGCACCGGGATTGATTGATACACCCCTGACACAAAAATTGAATCCTGCTGTTCTTGGTAAACTGATAGAGGCACAACCGACCAAAACAATGGGTAAGCCTGAAGATATTGCAAACCTGGTTTCCTTTCTTGTCTCGGTGCAAAATCAGTTTATTACAGGGCAGACAATTTATGTTGACGGCGGGAAAAGTATCGGAGCCGGAATTTAGTTTGATCTTTTTGCAATTTTCTTAAGCATATTCCTAAAGATAAAAAAATGAAACGGCAGCATTGCATACCAGTAGTTCCGACCTGCAATACCATGCGGCCGGAAGGTTGCTGTTTGCTTCAAAATATAATGGTCATGAAATTTTACAATTGAAAATTCCAACCAGGCCTCACCCGGTATTTTCATTTCTGCGAATAAAAGCAGGCGGCGATTCTTACGGTCAGCAAGGATTACCCGCCAGAAATCAAGCGCATCTCCGGGCTGCAAGTCGTTTTCATTTCTTCTGCCTCTTCTTAAGCCTACACCTCCGAACATTCTATCAATGATGCCGCGCATCCTCCATAAAATATCGGCGTAATACCATCCATGAATACCGCCAATTCCAAAAAATCGGTCTGCAACTTCTTCAACACTATCTTCCGGAATCTCCTTCCACTTACGATCCCTGAAACAACCATTAACAGGAACCTGCACATAATTATTTATCTCAAGATGATGCAATGTACTGGATGAAGCATCTTTCCATGAAGACAAAACCATATTTTGGTTTATCATCTGAAATGCCATTTGAATAGCTTCCCGGTATGGTATCAATTCCTGTGATATAATTTCCCGAATAGAATTATCCTTACAAACGACATCATTTTTCAAACTCTCCATCAGCTGCCGGGCAATGGTAAAATTAGTTGAAGTTGCAATGAATAACCAGTAGGAGGAAATCCGGGGCGTAAGAAAAGGGATGGTAAAAATATAGCGCCTGTAACCACGAACTTCTGCAAATTGCAGCATCATTTCTTTATAGGTTAATACATCAGGTCCTCCTATTTCAAAAGTTTTATTAAATAATCTATCATTCATGACTGAATCAAGAAGATACCGAATAACGTTTCGGATTGCAATCGGCTGACATTTAGAATTGATTAATCTTGGAGCTATCATTACCGGCATTTTTTCTACCAGATCACGAATGATTTCAAACGAAGCACTGCCTGATCCAACGATTATTCCTGCCTCATAAATTGTATACGCAATGCCGGAGTTCTGTAAAATATCCTTAACAATTTTTCGCGCATTGAGGTGAGTCGAAAGGGCACTTGCATTGCTGATACCTCCAAGGTAAATGATTTGCTTTACTCCGGTGATGCGGGCTACTTCAACAAAACATAACGCAGATTTTTTTTCATGTTCCTCAAGCGCAACGAAAGTGTCCTTGAGAGAATGGATAAGGTAGTATGCAACGTCAAATTGCATACCTGAAAAATATTCATTCAATTTTCCATTGCTCAAAAAATCAAAATCAATAATAGAAATTTTCCTGTGCACATCAGGATTATGCCTAAAGCGGCTACTGTCTCTTACGATACAGGTAACATCATGTCCTGCTTCAACCAAAACCGGTAAAAGACGCATTCCGATATAGCCATTCGCTCCGGTGAGTAAAATCCGCATATTTTTTTGTAATTGATATAATTTCTAAAAATACGGATAATCTGCCTGATTGAAAAAAATATCACTGAATGGGTGTTTGGGTACTAAAAAATATTATTTCGTAATAATTATTCTGACACAAACCTGAAAATGAATTGACTTTTGTCATATTATTTTCCGAAAAGTCTAATGTATTATTACCCGTAATAAAAAACAACCTGGATGCATAAGATATCCTTCATTGTCACAGTATTACTATTTCTTACCGTTTACTCATCTGAATCATTTGCCCAAATACCGGATGCTTCATCAGGCAAGCAGCTGTATAAAAGCAACTGTGCAGCCTGCCATAGCATTGGCAGCGGTAAGCTGGTTGGACCTGACTTAGCTGGCATTCAGCAAAGGCGTGACGAAAAATGGCTGATAAATTGGATTAAGTCATCACAATCCATGGTAAAATCAGGTGACAAAGACGCCATTGCATTATTTAATGACTACAATAAAATAGTAATGACTGATTTCGCATTCCTTAAAGATGATGAGATCAAGTCAATTCTCAGTTATATTGATACTGAAGGCAAGACAGCATCCGCTTCAGTAACAACGCCTGCAGCAGCCGCGGATGCGCCGGCAATCAAGAAAGTTGCTTTTAAGTTTTCTGTATTCGATTATTTCTTTTTCAGTATTGCCGCCATATTGTTGATTGCTGTTTATGCAATTTCCAGAAGGATTGCAAGGTGGGCTGATGAAATTGGGGATATGTATGAAAATGAAAGAGCATTTTATAAAAAATAAAAATCAATTAGTTCGGCCTAGAATAATTATCCTCAACCATTAATTACAAAATAGTAATCAAATGAAATTACACACGCTCAAATCTATTTCATTTTTATTAATATGCTGCACTGCAACATTTACCGCTTCTTCTCAAAATGGAGGTGAATCAACTTTTAAGCAAACTTGTGCAGCCTGTCATAGTATTGGCAGTGGACGCCTCGTTGGACCTGATCTGGCAAATATTGACCTGCGCCAGTCAGAGGATTGGATAATTAAGTTTGTGAAATCCTCCCAATCAGTAATAAAGAGCGGAGATAAATATGCCGATTCACTTTTCAAAGCCTACAATCAGGTACCTATGCCGGATCAGCCGGCTTTGAGTGACGCCCAGATCAGGGAGGTAATTAGGTATATCAAAACCAACAGTCCGGCTGCTTCTTCCATAGCGTCTGTTACACAGTCTGCCACTGATAGTTTAAAAACAATGACTTCCGCTACAGGCAATGTGCAACGCGGACAAGATTTATTTGTCGGAAAAATTCGCTTTGCCAATAACGGTCCTACCTGCAATGCATGTCATAATGTTAATCTGGAAGGCTTCATGAGTGGTGGTGCGCTGGCAAAAGACCTCAGCCAGTCGGTTTCAAGACTAACTGTTGATGGTGTGAAAGGAGTGATCGCAGGATTGCCATTTCCTCAGATGCGGCAATCATATGAAGCAAGGCCTCTGACAGAAACAGAGATTGCAGATGTTACCGCTTTTTTGAAGCATGCTGATGAAGTTGCAGCAACACAAGCAACAAGTACTGTTGGAAATAAAATGCTGATGGGCGGAATCGGTGGAGTTGCCGTGCTTCTGACTTTGTTCTCATTCTTCTGGATAAAAAGAAAACAGCGAACTGTGAATCATGCCATCTATGAAAGACAAACTAAATCAATGTACTAAACCCTTAAAAACATCTAATATATGAGTTGGATTGAAGACATTATTTCGCCAAAAACACGCCAGTGGGAGGAGTTTTATCGCAACCGTTTCCAGCACGACCGCATTGTCAGGAGTACACACGGTGTAAACTGCACTGGTGGTTGCTCTTGGCAAATTCATGTGAAGGATGGAATCGTTGTTTGGGAGACACAACAACTTGATTATCCTTTACTGGAGGAATCTCTCCCACCTTATGAACCCCGTGGGTGTCAACGCGGAATTTCATATTCCTGGTATTTGTACAGCCCACTACGCATTAAATATCCGCTCATTCGCGGTACGCTTCTGGATTTATTCAGAGAGGAAAAAGAAAAAACCGGCGGCGACCCGGTGAAGGCTTGGGAAAATCTTCAGAACAATAAAGAGAAACGCAAGCGCTATCAAAAATCGAGAGGCAAAGGCGGCTTCAGAAGGACTTCGTGGGATGAAGTACTGGAAATAATGGCAGCAGCAAATATTTATACTGCAAAAAAACATGGACCGGATCGCGTTGCCGGATTCTCCCCTATCCCCGCAATGTCAATGCTGAGTTATGCAGCCGGTGCCCGATTCCTGCAATTATTCGGTGGATTTAATCTAAGTTTCTATGATTGGTATTGCGATTTACCAACCCATTTCCCTGAAATGTGGGGAGAACAAACTGATGTATGTGAGAGCGCCGATTGGTATAATTCAAAACTGATTGCAGACATGGGTGCGTGCCTCAATATGACCCGCACACCCGATTGTCACTTCTTTGCAGAGTCGCGCCATAATGGAACAAAAGCAGTTGTGTTCTCTCCTGACTTCAGCCAGGTTTGTAAATATGCTGACCAGTGGGTGCCAGTACATCCCGGCACTGACAATGCTTTCTGGATGGCAGTCACACACATCATTTTAAAAGAGTTCCATCACGAAAAACAGGTTCCATATTTCATTGAATATACAAAACAGTATACTGATAGTCCGTTCCTCGTACATCTTGAAAAAGACGGAGATCATTTCAAGCCCGGAAGATTGGTTCGAGCCAATGAAATTTCAAAATGGAAAGATATTGAAAATGGGGACTGGAAATTCCTGAATATCGATGAAAAAACAGGAGAACTCATTGTGCCAAAAGGTACCATGGGATACCGTTGGGACAAAGCAGGTGGAAAATGGAATATGAAATATGAATGTGGGGAGACTGAAAAGAATTACGACCCTGTTCTCACCAACCTGAAAAAGAATGATGGTGTTTTGCAGACAGAATTTATCGAATATGGTTTGGATAATAAGTTTTTGCGAGGTGTTCCGGTAAAATACCTTGATACTGTAAATGGAAAAGTTCCTGTAGCAACCATTTATGATTTGTTAATGGGTCAATATGGAGTTGACCGTGGACTAGTTGGAAATTATCCAAAAGATTATACAGACAAAGACTCTTCCTATACTCCTGCCTGGCAGGAAGTTTTTACAGGGATTGATTCAAAAACAGTTATCCAGTTTGCTCATGAATGGGGAAACACGGCCGAGACAACCAAAGGCAAATGCATGGTGATTGTTGGTGCCGGTATCAACCACTGGTACCATGCAAATTTAATTTATCGTTCAGCAGCCATGACCATTGCACTAACAGGTTGCTTTGGAAAAAATGGCGGGGGTCTCAATCACTACGTTGGACAAGAAAAACTTGCACCGGTTGATTCCTGGGGTGGAATCACCTTTGCAAAGGATTGGGTTCCGCAAGCCAGACTGCAGCAGGCTCCGCTCTGGCATTATATCAATACCTGCCAATATCGTTATGATGGCCGCCATTCACATTACAATGCTGTTCCTGATAATGAACTTACCCGTAAACATACGGCAGACAGTATTTTCACCTCTGTCAGAAATGGATGGATGCCATATTACCCACAGTTCAACAAAAACCCGCTTGATGTTGTAAAAGAGGCTGAAGCAGACGGTGCCCAAACCGACGCCGATGTAATCAAGCGAATTGTTGATGACCTCAAGTCACGAAAATTAAAATTTGCAATCAATGACCCTGATGCCGAAGAAAATTTCCCGCGCGTTTGGTATATATGGCGTGGTAATGCCATTACAGGAAGTATGAAAGGACATGAGTATGCATTCAAGCATTATCTAGGCACCCACCACAATTCAATAGGAAAGGATTCTGATGAGCATACAGAGGAAGTTGTGTGGCATGAAATTGCACCTGAAGGGAAAATGGATTTGGTTGTGGATTTAAATTTCCGCATGGACTCATCGGCGCTTTATTCAGATATCGTGCTTCCGGCTGCATCATGGTATGAAAAAACTGATCTGAACAGCACGGATATGCATTCCTTTATTCATCCGCTTGGTCAGGCAGTTGCTCCGGTTTGGGAATCAAAAACAGATTGGGATATTTTTAAGCACCTTGCAAAAGCCACAAGCGAAATGGCTAAAAAGTATTTTCCGGGAGTGCATAAAGATGTCGTTATGACTCCACTCTCTCATGACTCAGCAGACGAAATTTCGCAGCCTTCAATTAAGGACTGGTATAAAGGTGAATGTGAAGCGATTCCTGGAAAAACAATGCCAAAATTCACAGTTATTGAAAGGGATTATACCCAAATCTACGAGAAGTTCATTACACTCGGAGAAGGCATACGTGAAAAAGGGTTAGGTGCTCATGGCAATCACTACTTCTGCAAGGAGGAATATGATGAAATGTGTTCTTCCAATCATTTCCATCAGAGAAAATACAATGGTAAAACACTTCCTTCTATTCAGGAAGATGAATGGGCCGCAAATGCAGTGCTGCACCTTTCCACACTTACTAATGGAAAACTGAATGTTCAGGCGTATAAAAACATGGAGAAGAAAACAGGTCTTCAGCTTGCCGACCTCGGTGAAGGAAGCAAAGATGTGAAACTTCGATATCAGGATTTGGCAGCTCAGCCACGCAGGTATAACACTTCTCCTCTGTGGTCAGGGCTCATGAATGATGGCAGAGCATATTCAGCATATACTTACAATGTGGAAAGATTGGTTCCATGGAGAACACTTACCGGCAGGCAGCATTTTTACCTTGACCATGAATTATATATTGCTCATGGCGAGCATCTGCCAACATACAAACCGGCACCGCGGCCTGAAGTTTATGGCGATTTACGTGAAACCTGGAAGAACGGAAAAGCCCTTGCACTTAATTACCTGACTCCGCACGGTAAATGGCACATCCACTCTACCTATATGGAAAATATTCGTATGTTGACACTATCACGCGGCTGCGAACCTTGCTGGCTTAGTGAGAAAGATGCCGAAATTCTTGGCATTAAGGATAATGACTGGGTAGAAGTTCACAATGACCACGGTGTGTATGTTACACGTGCATGTGTAAGTTCAAGGATTGCACCCGGAAGTTGCATCGTTTATCACGTGCCGGAGAGAACGGTTGGAATTCCAAAATCTCAGTTAAGAGGAAACCGTCGCGGTGGTGGTCATAACAGTGTAACCCGTACACATCTAAAACCAAATTACCTGAGTGGCGGCTATGGTCAGTTCTCCTACCATTTCAATTATTGGGGACCAATTGCACCACAGCGTGATACCCACGTAATTGTCAAGAAAATGGAAAAACTTGTTTGGTAGAAATCGTTCAAACTAAAAACTAAACTAAATCAATACGATATGGATGTTCGTTCACAAATATCAATGGTATTTCACCTCGATAAATGTATTGGCTGTCACACTTGCTCAGTAGCATGTAAGAATATCTGGACTGACAGGAAAGGCGCAGAATATATGTGGTGGAACAATGTCGAAACAAAGCCCGGTACCGGCTACCCTACAAAATGGGAAGACCAAAGCATTTATAGGGGCGGATGGCAAAAGGAGAATGGGAAAGTATCCCTAAAAGGAGCCGGCAAGAGACGAGGACTTACAAATATCTTTTACAATCCGAGTATGCCGGTAATTGACGACTATTACGAGCCGTTTACTTACAAGTATCTTGATCTTATTGAAGCGCCTGAAGGCAATGATCAGCCGACGGCACGGCCTGTATCTCTTATCACCGGGGAACCTATTGATATTAAAATGGGACCAAACTGGGATGATGACTTGAGCGGAACACCGGATTTTGGCCGCAACGACCCAAATCTAAAAAATCTTTCTGCTGCTGAACAGGAGGTAATGTTTCAGCTGGAAAGAATGGCATTCTTCTATTTACCAAGAATCTGCAATCATTGCCTGAATCCGGCCTGTGTTGCTTCTTGTCCATCAGGTGCGCTCTATAAACGCGGTGAAGATGGTGTTGTGCTTATCAATCAGGAAGTTTGCCGTGCATGGAGAATGTGTGTGACTGCATGCCCTTATAAAAAATCTTATTACAATTGGCATACAGGAAAATCCGAGAAATGTATCCTTTGCTTTCCGCGCCTTGAAGCAGGGCTGGCACCGGCATGCATGCACTCGTGCGTTGGTCGTATCCGCTACCTTGGTGTACTCCTCTATGATGCATCAAAAATTGAATCTGCAATTAATGATGATGAGAAAAATCTGATTGACCGCCATCTTGATATTATTCTTGATCCGTTTGATGAAAAAGTTATTCGCGCCGCAAAAATGAATGGCGTTGCAGATTCAACAATTCATGCGGCTCAATTCTCACCGGTATACAAGTACGTCAAACAATGGAAACTTGCACTACCACTACATGCCGAATTCCGTACGCTGCCAATGCTTTTTTATGTACCACCTCTGTTACCTGTGATGGCTACAGTTAAACAAGTTGACAACTCTGCACAAGCCGGAAAGATGAACCCGATCGCAAAATACTGGGACGATAACTGGCTCTATGATACAAGTACAAAGGATTTATGGGGAACACTCGACCAGGTTCGCTTTCCATTGAAATACCTCGCAAACTTATTAAGCGCAGGCGATGAAGAAAAAATCAAAGACAAATGGAAAAAACTGATGGCTGTCCGCATTCACAGAAGAAGAGTAACTGTCGGAGATGTAAGCGATGAGAAAGCTGATGAAGCATTGCGGGAAGCTGGCATTACTGCTGAAATGGCCGATGGCATATTCTATCTTACTGCACTGGCTAAGTTTGAAGACCGTTTTGTAATCCCGCCCGCGCACCGCGAGCAAGCCATTGAAATGATGGACTTCACAGGTGATGCCAAAGGTGAAATCGGATTTGGAATTAAAAGTAAAGTAAGAAGAGGTATATAATCATTTTAAAAATTGAAATAATGAACATGATAAAAGAAATTTCGGTAGGAGAAATAGCAGCCAAGGATTACCGTAAAGTAGAAGTATTTAAAAAGTATGGAATTGATTTCTGTTGCGGAGGAAAGAAATCGTTGTCCAAAGTCTGCCGTGAAAAAGGAATCAGCCAGGAACAATTAGAGAAAGAATTACATCAGGCAGAAATTTCCACCAAACTTCCGTCACAAGATTTTAATACATGGGATTTAAATTTTTTAGCAGATTACATAATCCAGACTCATCACAAATATGTGGTGCAGGCAATGGCTCCAATTTTTGAATACACACAAAAAGTTGCCCGAGTTCATGGACATCAGCATCCTGAAGTTATTGAAGCTGCAAGTCTGTTTGTGAAGGTAATGGATGAATTAAATCAACACATGATGAAAGAGGAGCAGGTTCTTTTTCCGTACATTAAAAAACTAGCTGAATCAAAAAAAACAGGTCAGGTAATACAATCGCCATTCGGCACAGTGGCCAATCCGGTAAGCATGATGGAAGATGAGCATGAGATGGTTGGGCTTCTAATGAATGAAATAAGAAAAATAACCAACAACTATACTGTTCCTGAAGATGCATGTAATAGCTTCAGATATTCGTATGCAAAATTGCAGGAGTTTGAAAATGATTTACACCAGCATATACACCTGGAAAACAATATCCTGTTTCCGAAAGCAATTGAGATGGAATTGGCAATGAACAATTAAAAATAATAAATATGGAATCAGTATTGGACAAAGAGGATAATAAATCAACGCATACAGAACCCCATCCTGTTGCCATTAGCAATTATGAATTGCTTGCTGATCTTTTTATTTATCCTGAAGCAGACTCTCACAAAGAAAAAATCAAGGCAATTCATCAATATCTATCAGTTCACTCGCCCAAGGCATCGGATGCCATGAACTTATTTATGGAGTTCCTTGATGCGGCAACATTGACTGATATGCAGGAGCTTTATCTTCGTTCATTTGATGTGCAGGCTATCACTACCCTTGACATTGGCTTTATTCTTTTTGGAGAAGATTACAAGCGCGGACAACTACTTGTAAATCTCAACCGCGAGCACCGTGAAGCAGGAAATATTTGCCACACTGAATTATCGGATCATTTACCCAATGTGCTCCGGCTCCTTCCGAAAATGAAAGATGAAGCAATGCGCAATGAAATTGCCACCCGTTTGGTAATGTCGGCCATTATTAAGATGACAAGTGAGTTCGCAGAGGAAAAGATTAAAAAGAAAGATGAGATCTACAAAAAGCATCATAAAGTGCTATTGGAATTCTCACAACAATACAGGGCTGTATATTTCACCTTGCTGCAGGCCTTACTAATTGTAATGAAAGAGGACTTTGGTTACGATACAGTTGTTACTGACAACGTTCATGTAACCGGCTGCGAGGATTCTCAAGATCCATGCTCTTGCCAGACTGATCAGGCACCTTCCGGAATAACTTCCGATAAAGATTTTAAACAAAATATTGAAATAGAATTAATCATTGAAAAGGAAAAATAAATTAAACCAAAATAAAAATTGAGCTATGAATGCACTTGACAACTTCTTCCTTATTGCGCTGCCATACATGGCGCTCGCTGTTTTTTTAGTTGGTTCAATCTACCGCTACACTTACAAAGGATTTCAGTTCTCATCACTCTCTTCACAGTTTCTTGAAGGAAGAAAACTATTTTACGGTTCAGTACCTTTCCACTGGGGAGTGATTGTGCTATTCTGCGGCCATCTTATTGCATTCATGTTTCCGCATGGAGTGCTTGCCTGGAACAGTCAGCCAATCCGTTTAATGATTCTGGAAATTACGGCATTCATTTTCGGAATCAGCATGCTGACTGGTTTGGTCAACCTTTTAATCAGACGCTATACCACTCCCCGCTTGAAATTCGTTACCAACAGGATGGACTTGGTAGTGTACCTGCTGTTGATTTTTCAAACCGTGATTGGCTTGTGGATTGCGTATAATTTCCGCTGGGGTTCATCATGGTTTTCATCACTGCTTACTCCTTACCTCTACTCCATTTTTACCCTTCAGCCTGAAATTGCAGCCATTGTGCCATTACCATGGACAGTAAAACTGCACATCATTGGCGCATTTGCAATTATTGGTCTCATTCCTTTCTCCCGAATGGTTCACTTTCTGGTACCGCCATTCAATTACATCTGGCGTCCATTTCAGCAGGTTCGTTGGTATTGGGACAGAAGAAAAGTACGCAGTCCCCGCACTCCATGGTCTTTACATCGTCCAAAAAATAACTAATCCATGTTGCTGAAGATTGTTACCGATGAAGAATTGCTCACAAGTCAAATCGTAAAAACAATTCTTCTCGTTGTCTTAAGCGCAGGAATTATTTACAATGCATTCAGAATTTTCCGCAGTGAGTCAAAAATAAGGCTCGCAATCAACTCTTCCCTTCTCCTGCTCCTTTCTTCTGCATTAATTCTTGTTTTCAATGAATACCGTGAGGAAGCATCACTGCTGAAAAATCCTCAATACACCACCGGAATTACATCAGGCTATTGCGATGCATTTGCTCGAGGTGAAGGCGTTGAATTTCAATATGAAGCAGACGGTGTCAGCTATAGCAATTGCAATACTTTTCATCCCATCTCAAAGGATAGTATTGTTGTTCCCGGAGGAAAATATTTTGTGCGCTATTCAAAACAACATCCGGATAAAGGCAGGATTGATTTTAAAAGACCTGCCCCATGAGCAGGCAACTTCAATATTACAATAGATGAATGACAGTTCACAAAAACTATTAAGAAACAATCGTGAGTGGTCTGCCCTAAAGCGAAAAGAGGATGCTGACTTCTTCAACAAACTCTCAAAAGGACAATCACCGGAATACCTTTGGATTGGTTGTTCTGATAGCCGGGTGCCAGCGAATGAAGTTACAAAAACCCGTCCGGGAGAAATTTTTGTTCATCGTAACATTGCCAACGTGGTAATACAAACGGATATGAATTTGCTCAGTGTACTATATTTCGCAGTGGATATCCTGCATATAAAGCATGTGATTGTTTGTGGCCATTATGCTTGTGGCGGAGTAAATGCAGCCATGCAAAATAAAGATTTTGGTTTTGTGAATAACTGGCTCAGAAGCATTAAAGAGGTATATGCGAAACATCGAAAATTGCTTGAGAAAATAAAGGATATTAAAAAAAGGGAAAATCGACTGGTCGAGTTGAACGTAATAGAACAGACTAACAACCTTGCGAAAACGCGGATTGTGCAGCGGGCATGGAAAAACAGCTCCCTTCAGATTCATTCCTGGGTTTTTGACTGCACCACCGGCCTGATCAAAGACCTTGACTACAGACTAAACTCAGCTGACGACATTGATCCGATATTTCGATATGACTTGTAGATGCTAAAACGAAAGGTCAATATCATTCATTGTGTAACAGCATGAAAATAAAATCAATCGATAAGAATTAAACGATAAGAATTAAAAAATACTTCAAAATGCTGCACAGGTTTTTATTGTTATTTTCAATATCATTTGCCTTTGTGATTAAGGTAAATGCTCAAGGTGCATTTGATGAAATTGCCAAATCAAGCGACAAGTCATTTGGCAAAGCAGCCGTTCAAAATCATCCTCCAAAGGGAGACAAGAAAGGGCAAACAGGCCCGTATTGGCCGGCGTTCAACGGACAAATTCCCAAGCGGATTGCGCTCGTAACTTTTTATGTTTACGACAAACCATTCACCGAAGTAAAACGATATACCACTCAGGAATATGCTGTTGGTTCGAGCGGTGTTGGTCTTTACGAAGTGGAACATGCAACTACTTACACAAAAAATCTCACAAAGGATGGTGCTAGCAAAGTGGCAACTGATTTTTTTGTTCAGTGTAAAGACTCCTTGGTAAAAACATTTTCCGACAGGGGTGTTCAGCTATTGTTGCCCGACCAGTTTTTAGATACCCCCGAGAAACAAAAATTCTACAACGATTTTGAACCTGAGGTTTCAGGGATATTCAAAGGCATATTGAATAAGTCGGAAAACTTATCGGCAGTTGCAGGTGGATTTCGATTTATTCCTGCAGAACTTCCAATGGAGTATAAATTTATGCAAAGCATGGGAGAACTTACCAAAGGATTGGGTGTGGATGCAGTTTTGCTGGTTACAAATAAATCACAAGTGGTAGGAAAAAAAGGATACGATTTTACGGAGCTTCATCTTAATCTCTACGGACAAAATCCGGTTCCAAAAGTTGAAGGTGGCATTTATCCGGGCAGGGCATATTGCACGGGACTGCTTTATGACGGGCAGTCCTATTACACCAACACACCATTTATTGTATTGGGGAAAAAAGAAGAATTTGTGAGCAAGAATTATGGTGGATATGAAATTTTTATTTCCCGTCTTTCAAGATTAATGCTCGACTACTTAGATGAGATGGTGAAAAAGGATAAATAATTTAACATTATGAAAACATTGTGCCTTATACTAATTGCATCAATATGTCTGTTTAGCAATACCATTGCACAAACCTGGATTCCCGATTCGTTGTTCGGCCACAATTCATCGCTGATAGTAAATGCAGGCGGTTCAGAAGATTTCTCCAATTTTCTTCGGCAGTCCGATGGAAAAATCGTAGCCGGAGGATACGACAGCGATTCGAGTTATTATTATCATAACATCATGATACGCTTCGACCAATGTGGGCTTATTGACTCAGCATTCGGAATGAATGGCATTGTAGGTCACCGTTTTGACCAGCGCAATATGGGACGTAATTATGCGCTCCAGGCTGATGGAAAATTCCTGTGCGCAGGAATTCAGGCACCGGGTAATGCCGGTTCGCAGCAGATACCGTTTGTGGCACGCTACAATCCTGACGGAAGCGTGGATACAAATTTTGCAAACGCGGGAACCCATGCGCTGCGCTTTGACCTGGTGTCATCCGGAACTTTTTACACCGTTATCCCGATGGCGAACGGCAGAATTCTCTGCGGGGGAACGAGTTCAGCCAACGCAAATGGAGGTGTACACGGGATGGGAGCTATGCGTTTTATGAGTGATGGTTCGTTAGACACCACCTTCGACACCGATGGAAAAACGCGCTATGCTATCAATACTTCTTACTGCCCTGCAAGGGCGCGGCTGCTTCAGAACGGAAATATTATTGTTGCCGGGCGCTATCTTGATGCAGGAAGCAATGCCCATTTTGTGGCTGTATGCTTTGACTCGACCGGCGTCTTAGACACAACGTTTGCGGTTGCAGGTGTTTTTACCGATACGGTAAATCTCAAGTATATTTATGCTGATGCATATATGGATATGCAATCCGATGAGAAAATTGTAATGGCTTGCACGCGCGAACCGGATACAGAAGGAATTGAAGTTATCCGCTTCACTTCATCGGGAATTTTGGATACTACTTTCGGAATTAACGGACATGTAAACCTGACTTTTACAGCAATGGAATGCAGGGGAATAAAAGTATTAAGCAGCGGAAAGATAATGGTAATGGGTAAAACAAATAATGTTGTGGGTAGCGTTGCCCAACTGCTGGCAAGCGGAGCCATTGATTCGGCATTTGCAACCAACGGATATCTTAGCATTGATCTTTATCCCGGCGGCTCCGACTATGTGGGTGATGCAATTGAATTGCCAAATAACAGATTGCTTTTTGGCGGAGGCGATATTGATAACAATATGAAACGTTACATCACCCAATCAAATGTTCCGCACATAACGGGCAATGCATCGCTGCTGCAAACCACCGGAACGGGAACTTATCAGTGGTTTCTGAATGACACTGCCATTTCCGGAGCAACAGCAAGCACCTATGTGCCTTTATTAAATGGCTCCTATACCGTTGAGCTTACCGATGATTTGGGCTGCACGTATTTATCAGACGTCTTTATATTGAATGTGGGTGTGAACGAAATGAACAGTCTGCTGAATACTATTTCCATACTTACCAATCCTTTCAATCACTTTCTTGAATTCGCTGTTTCTGCTCCGATGGCCGGAAAAATAAGCTGCGAACTCTCCGATGTAACCGGAAAACTAATTTTTACCGGTGCGCTCGAATTCAATACAGCCGGAAAGCATAAAATTGAAATACCCGGACTTGACAATGGGATGTATTTCATCGTATTTAACCATAAAAACAGCCGGAGATTACTTAAGGTATTGAAAATCGATAATAAATAATGGAAAATATAAAGTAAGAATGTGCTGAAAGATATAAGGTATCAGTTTGCAATTAAGATAGTGCTGCTTTAAATGTTTCTGAATGAAAGAAAAAAATAATCCGGCAGTGAAAAGCCATCCTGAAATGTGCTTGCTGTTAATTTTAATGAGCATCGGTTTTGCTTTGAACCTGGCAATGGGTTTAACAGGTTCTTTTTTTCCGCCCGAAAGCTTTTGGCAAATGTCTTGCTGGCAGATAGGCGATGCATCTGCAATAATGGCAAGCATTCTGGCAAGCAGATACATCGGCACAAAAGGATTACACATCGTACCTTCGGGTTTCGTTCTTTTAGGAATTGCCTACGGTGTTTCTTTTGCTTCCAGTGCCTTCAATGCCATCAATGAAGATAAAATGGCGACCATTATTTTGCCATTATTGCCCGCATTATTCCTTATAAGTATCGGGAGATTCTTTACGGCTTGGGTTCGTATTTTGTCGGCAACAATCTGTATTCCCTTTTTCTTTATTTACTATAATGTCATAAACGGCACCTACTCTTTTGAAAATATTTCAAATGCCCTTGCCTATTCAGGTATTCAAATACTTGGTATTGTTTGGGCCGTTTATATCTGGATGAACTATAAATCATCTTATAAAACTCTTGATCGTATTGCTAATGGAAAATAAATCATCATGGAACAAAAAGCAACATCTACTTCACACCGTATTTTATTTCTAAACACGCTAGCGTTCACTGTTTGCTTTGCAGTGTGGATGTTCAATGGAGTGCTCGTTGCATTTCTTGTCGACAATCAGATTTTCAAATGGAGTCCGGTAGAAATCGGCTGGCTGCTTGCCATTCCTGTTTTGAGTGGTTCTATCTTCCGTTTGCATGGAGGAATATGGACGGATAAATATGGGGGCAAATGGATGATGGGTGGATTACTTTTTCTCTGCGCAATACCCATGTACTTTGTGAGTTACGCCAACAGCTTTGCCGCGTTCGCTTTGTGTAGTTTCGGGTTTGGAATTGCAGGGGTTGGATTTTCAATTGGCATTGCATACACATCACTGTGGTACCCCAAAGAATGGCAGGGGCGCGCACTCGGTATATTCGGCATGGGAAATTTCGGTGCCGGAATTACAACGCTTATTGCCCCAACACTATTAAAAAATCTTACAGGCAACGGAACAAATCTTGAAGGCTGGAGGCAACTCCCGCAAATTTATTCTGTCGCACTCATCATAATGGGAATTATTTTTCTGCTTTTCACAAAAAATAAAATTTCGGAAACCGCAAGGGGGAAAAGTTTTATTAAGATGCTGGCACCGCTGAAACAAGTACGTGTGTGGCGTTTCGGATTATATTATTATCTCGTGTTTGGTTGTTTTGTTGCGCTCTCGCAATGGCTCGTACCATATTATCTCAACATGTACTCTGTTTCATTGGTCACTGCCGGATTGCTTGCCTCACTCTTCAGCATGCCGTCAGGGTTAATTCGCGCCTTGGGCGGATGGATGTCGGATAAACTTGGAGCCAGAAAAGTGATGTATTGGATCTTCATTGCGTCTTGCATTATGTGTTTCCTGCTTATTGTACCCCAAATGGAAATTGAATCTCCGGGAGAAGGTGTTCTTGCCAAAAGAGCCGGTAAGGTTACACTAGTTACCGACAGCCTGATAAGTATTGATGGAATGAATTACCCGCTCATCATGAAGCCAGAACGTTATCATTCAGAGGATGAGTTTTCATTATTCCCCATGAAAAAAAACTGGCAGGTAGCCACAGTAGTATCAGGCGACATCGTAAAAAAGAAACAGCTAATTGCAAAGGGAACAACACATATCTATTTTCAGGCGAACATCTGGATTGCAACCATACTTATTTTTTTAGTTGGCATTGTTTGGGGAATAGGAAAAGCTGCAGTTTACAAACACATTCCAAATTACTTCCCCAATGACGTTGGAGCTGTTGGAGGAATGGTAGGTGTGCTCGGAGGATTGGGTGGATTTTTCTCTCCAATCATCTTTGGCTATATGCTTAAAGGAACAGGATTGTGGACAAGCATGTGGGTTTTCCTCTGGGGAATTTCCATATTATGCTTGTGGTGGATGCACCATATTATTACACACATGAGGGATGAAGCAGCCCCGCATACAAAAGGCAAAATTGAGGCAACCGACGTGCATTAAAATTCAAACAAAAATTATGAAAACAACATGGCTGAAAAAATGGGAACCTGAAGATAATTATTTTTGGGAATCGGAAGGCAGAAAAACCGCATGGCGTACCCTTACGGTAACAACCATAAGCCTTACATTGTCTTTCGCAACCTGGTTTATGATGAGTGCAATTGTGGTGAAACTTCCGGGGATCGGTTTTAAGTTTACGACGAATCAGTTGTTCTGGCTTGCTGCAATGCCCGGCTTGGCAGGGGGAACATTGCGCATCATTCACACTTTTCTTTTGCCGGTTTATGGAACACGACATGTAATCACATTTGCAACACTGATAAAATTAATTCCATGTATCGGTATTGGTTTGGCAGTGATGGATCCTGAAACTCCGTTCTGGGTTTTTATGGTTCTTGCTTTCACCTGTGGATTTGGCGGAGGAGATTTTTCATCTTATATGCCAAGCACAAATTTATTTTTTCCAAAACGGTTAAAAGGAACTGCGCTTGGCATACAGGCAGGCATTGGAAATTTCGGGGTAAGTCTCGCCCAATTCATGACTCCGGCTTTGCTTGGGATAGCCATCTGTGGTGCTTCTGAAACTTTTACAAAAGTAGATCCTAAAACAAAAGACGTCCTTGGCACATCACAAATTTATTTACAGAATGCTGCACTGTGGTATGTTCCGCTTATCATCATCATGACAATTTTATGCTGGTGGTTTTTACGGAGTGTTCCGCTCAAGGCATCCTTTAAAGAACAGTTGGATATTTTTAAAGAGAAACATACCTGGTTCTGTACAATTACATATGTGATGACATTCGGTTCCTTTGCCGGCTTATCAGCTGCATTTCCAATGCTGATGAAAACACTTTACGGAAATTTTGAAGGCGCACCCGACCCATTGAAATATGCTTTTTACGGACCACTTATTGGCTCTGCCAGCCGTGTGCTGTTTGGTTTTATATCTGATAAAACTGGTGGTGCTATACTTACAACCATAACAGGAATAGGATTGATAATAGGTTGCACAATGCTGATCACGATGGGATTGGTTGCTCCAACAAGCATGGAACAATTTCCAATGTTTGTTGCAGTGATGCTCGGATTATTCTTCTTCACCGGAATCGGAAACGCTGCAACTTTTCGTCAGTATCCTATTATCTTCCAGCACAACCCAAGGCAGGCAGCAGGAGTTATCGGATGGACTGCTGCTGTTGCTGCATACGGCCCGTTTATTTTCTCAATAATAATAGGTGCGGTGATTGGAGCAACCGGCAATGCCACAAATTTTTTTTATGGCTTGATTGCTTTCGCAATTATTGCAACATGGATTAATTGGAAATTTTATCAATGCAAAGGGTGCGAGAGACCTAGTTGAGTATCAATCAATAGATTTGTACTTATTAAGTGCCAGATCGCGCTTACTGAAAAGCACTAGACCTATTTCTTAATTGCGGGTTGAAAACTATTATTACACCGGTAATATTGATTAGTTCATTCTGTAACTTTATTCCTCGACCCATGAAAAACCTAATTCTTCTCTCATTTGTAGTTTTTACTATAATGATATCATCAGCACAGACTATTTTTCCTCAACAGAAAATAAATGCCGCGCTAAATAATTCAACTAAACAAATTCCTTTCGTAAAAACTCT
The DNA here is from genome assembly GCA_964356415.1 of uncultured Flavobacteriales bacterium. Taxonomy (GTDB): domain Bacteria; phylum Bacteroidota; class Bacteroidia; order AKYH767-A; family 2013-40CM-41-45; genus JAPLDB01. The sequence continues at coordinate 63,229 of CAYHHK010000001.1, read as the reverse complement.
TCCCATAAATAATTCAGTGCCTCAAGTGCTGAGCAGCCCTTATCAGATGTTGAATCATGTACTTCAATATCAGACTCAAGGGTTAAAACTCCATTCTCAAGATGCTGTCCTTAATAATGATACTTTAGTTGTTGGAGATGTTCCTAGCGATACGGTCATCATTACAGGTCTTTGGACACATACAGGACCAATATGGGTATTGAATGACGGGGTTTTAATATTTGACAATGCAACAGTCATTGATACCGGGGATATCTATGTATTTGGGAATGGACAATTACTGGCAGACTCCACCTCCTTCTTTTTCCCTCAGGAATATTTTTATCAACGCTCATTTTTTGTTCTTCAAAATGGTTATGCCTTAATTTCAAACTCGAGCTTTAATTACAGTGGCTATTCGCACAACTTGCTACTCGCCGATTCCTCAATTGTTATATTCGACAATATTCATCAAAATGATTTTACTACCTGCGGCTTATTTGGTGCACCTACTTTGTCAATTAATAATTGCAACCTGACAGGAGAATACATCCTAACATCATCCTGTACCACAAATTTTACTAATTGCGATACGCTATTACTATGGCACCACTTCCCTGACAGCGCTATTATCAATTTCGATTTTCCAGATGGTGACACTGTAACTAATTATTCATTAAACAATAATACACCCGGTATCTCAGGAATCGGCTATACAGTTTTCGCTGACTCCTGCCATACAGTTTGGTGGGGAATGATGCCTGTCAATGGCTCTGATGTAACCATTTCAAATTCCGTAATGCGTACAATCGGCGCATGGTTTCAATATGGCGATACGGTAAACGTTACAGGCTTGTTTGATAATTCTTATTATTCGAATTTCATCGCACCCTTGCCTGACAGGAATTTACACCTCATCAATACTTCTGTCCAAACATGGAGTTTATATGTTTTTGATTCATCAATGATTGCAATATCCAACTGCGAGTTGGGCGAAGTCGGAACACAACAACACTCCACATGTAATGCCAATGACTTTCTCCTGGATGGAAGTGGTGGCTATTTTTGGGCCACAGATACAAGTTTTATTGTATCTACCGGCGCTACTGTTTATTCTACAACGCGGAGCGAAAGGAATGGGATTTTTCTATTGGCATATAGTTGGCTACCATTTGCTGCACCTTCTGCAATTGGAAGCAGTGTAATGATTTGTGCTCAGAATAAACTGGTACTGGATCCGGTTGCTTACGATCAGGCCATCGCATGGATGCAAAACATTGCACTGCCTGATACAGGTATCGTTGATTCGAGCGTTGTCGTTACCGGTTCAGTCTGGATCGACAATGGTCCGGCAGGAAGCTGGATGGATTTTGGAACCTACAGTTTGTTTTATCAAAAAGTTGGCACAGCCCAATGGACACCTATTGTCCTGGATTCACTGAATGAAGTTCGTAATGCAAGCATTGGAATATGGAATACAAACGGATTAACACCGGGCAATTATTTGCTTCGCCTGCTGGTGAAAAACAACTTTGGTGATAGCATTGAATCTATAAAACCGGTTTACCTGGCACCGTCACTTCTTTCGATATCAATGAATCTGAAATTTCTACCAGCAACAGTTTTTCCAAACCCTACAGACGGGCAATTTTATTTCGAAATATATGCCAACCGGAATTCAGACATCGAAATAACCATCAGAAATATTCCCGGCGAACAAGTTCTATCATCCAGGCATAAAATTATCAATGGCAGAAATATTATTTCGGTTGATGCAATAATCAGCCCCGGAGCCTATATCTATGAATTACGATCTGAAACGGATTTGATAACAGGACGGCTTGTCGTACAACCTCTTCATTAACCATCTTTTCGAAATTCTAAGATGTTTCTTTTTAACAGCATTTAAATCACAATTTACTCCGGAATCTCTGCCGCCTGTCTTTCGATTTTTCGTTCGAATTGACAATGCCTCATCTTTTACCTCAATCCAGGGGAAATCATCAAATACCATTGGCTATGGTCTTTCTATATTCCGTTGATATGCAATGCTTTATGTTGAAGCGATAAGTCAAACCGGGAATTCGGGTTTATCCCAAAATAACGTTTCTAAAGGTGACTAATGTCATAGCGGGATTCAATCAAAGGATTGATTTTTACACAAAACCAAATTAAAATTATCATGAATAATATTTTTACCGAAACCGATTACATAAAAAGAAATGTGGAAAAGGATACTAACGGGCAACAGGAATTTTCTCCGATGGATCCACCTGATGCGTATAAACCACCAAGCATACAGCCGGTGCCTTATGAGCAACTTTCATTATTTCTCCGTCACCTTACTGATGAGCATAAAATTATTTTAGAAGAATTGGAGAAATTTGAAGCGGCACTTATTGAAGTAAGGAAAGAAGGAATTACCAAAGAACGAAATATAAGATTAGGCAACTTCTTTCAGTTTCTGGATGAGACAATCGTGATGCACAATCTGAAAGAAGAGCGAATTTTATTTCCTATCCTGCACGATCGGTTGTTAGACAAAGGTGAGAAAAGCACTGCGCCAATTCCTGAAACTGCAGTAGACATGCTCGAAAATGACCATATAAAAATAATGCAGCTAACAACTCTTTCGTTTAGCTTGATGGGAATGGCCTCCAGACTGACTGATATCCCCTCTCGCGCTGTACTTATTGATACCGCAGTAGAACAAGGAAAATCTCTGGTCGAGCTAATCCGCCTTCATATTTTCAGGGAAGATAATGTAGTATTTGCACTCGCCCAGAAACATCTTACTGATGTTGAATTTACTGAAATGGAAAATCAAATGAAAAAATATTTTTCAATTACATTATCCTAATTCAATTTTAAAACCATAACTATGAAAAACATATGGCCCTGTTTTTTATTTATTATTTTATGCTCACCTGTTGATTCAGTTTTGGCTCAGATGACACTGGGAGGAGAGATTCGCCCACGCACTGAATTCCGTCACGGTTATAAATCCCTAATAGACACCGGACAAGCAGGAACTGTTTTCACTGAGCAACGGACGCGTCTGAATTTTAATTACAATGCAGAAAAATACAAAGTCGGAATCTCACTACAGGATGTGCGAATATGGGGAAGTCAGTCACAGTTAAATAAGACCGATGGCCTCTCGTCAATTCACGAAGCATGGGGGGAATATTTTTTCACAAAAGGATTTTCAGCAAAATTCGGAAGACAGGAACTCGTTTATGACGATGAACGGATATTGGGTGGTGTAAGCTGGACGCAGCAGGGACGCAGTCATGACCTACTATTGCTTAAATACGCTGACAGTACCTTTTCAGCTAATGTGGGAATTGCCTATAATCAAAATGCAGAAACAACCATTGGAACTGCCTATACTGTCGCAAACAATTACAAGGAAATGCACTATCTCTGGCTGAATAAAAAAATCAATTCAGTTGGCATCAGCTTACTTGTTGTCAACAATGGAGTTCAATCGCCAGTCTCAGCCACCAGTACGCGTTTCAGCCAGACGTTGGGGCCACATTTAGAATACAAGAAGGAAAAAATCTTCGCTTCACTGCGCGGGTATTATCAAATGGGTACTGATGGTGCTACCAAAAAGGATATTGCCGCATATTTTGCAGGTGCGGACATTTCATTTACCTTTCATTCTAAGCTCACCATTGGTATTGGCGGAGAAATACTTTCCGGCCAAAGTCAAACCGATACCTCCAAAACTTATACTGATGTTAATCATTCATTTAATCCGCTATATGGTACAGCGCATAAATTCAATGGATACATGGACTACTTTTATGTTGGAAATCATATCAACACCGTCGGCTTGAATGATTTCTATTTCAAAATAAAGTACAAAGTTGAAAAATGGTGGCTTGGCTTGGATTTGCATCAGTTTAGTTCAAACTCAGATATTCTAAACATAAAAATACTGACTGAACAGGGAAAATATGAAGCCATGAATGCAACATTAGGAACGGAGTTAGATCTGACCTTAGGTTATAACCCGGCAAAAGGTGTTTCAATTCAATACGGGTATTCCCAAATGATAGCAACAGAAACTATGAAAGCAATCAAAGGAGGAAGTGAAGGGGAAACCAATAATTGGATGTACCTGATGCTAACCTTTAAACCGCAATTACTTAAAAACTAAATTTCCAAAAGCTTTGATAATTGACTATATTACATAAACTTTGACACCGGATGTTAAAGGATAAATTCAACCGTATTCATGATTACCTTCGGATTTCACTTACCGACAAGTGCAATTTGCGCTGTACATATTGTTGTCCGCTAGATTTACCGAGAGGCTATTTTTCAGGAGCAACACAAATGACAGCAGATGAAATTGATTTCATCACTTCTGTATTTGTAAAGGAAGGTGTACAGAAAATCCGACTTACAGGGGGAGAACCACTGGTCAGGAAAGACGCAAGGGATATCATTCAGCGTCTTTCAAAATATCCGATTGAACTTTCAATTACAACCAATGGCGTTTTTGTTGACGAGTTTATTGAAACATTTAATTTTGCAGGAATAAAATCCGTGAATGTGAGTCTTGATTCCCTAAACCGGGATAAGAATTTCACCATCACACAGCGTAATGAATTCGACAGGGTCAGGAAAAATATTAAAGTTCTGCTGGAAAATAATTTTCACCTGAAAGTAAATGTGGTTGTTATGAAAGGTGTGAACGACAACGAGATCACCGACTTCGTTGAATGGACACAAAATGAGCCCGTACACGTAAGGTTCATCGAGTTCATGCCATTTGAAGGCAACCAATGGAACAAAGAAAAAGTCATTTCACACCGCGAAATTCTTGAATTAATTTCTTCTAAATACAACTTCATTAAATTACCAAATAAAATAAACGATACCGCAAAAAAATATTTTATACCGGGTCACAAAGGGACCTTTGCAATTATCAGCACCATGAGTGAACCATTCTGTAGCGGATGTAACAGAATGCGGCTTACAACTGACGGCAAAATGAAGAATTGCCTTTTCTCAAAAAGCGAAGTTGACATACTTGGAGCGCTAAGGAGAAATGAAGATATCTTGCCATTGATTAAACAATGTATAGCTGACAAAGAAAAAGCATTGGGAGGACAATTTACATCATCGTTAAAAAATTCTGAAGCAATCTCAATTAAGAACCGGAGCATGATTAATATCGGAGGATAATAGTAAAGTATCACGTAATTCATTATTGGAAAATATTACATCAAATACATTCATAAAAAACGTTGAAAAATGTCAACTATAAAATACAATGTGTTGTCCGGAAAAAGTAGTACGTAGTATTTTTATAAATATCGTTATTCCTTAAACGGCATATCGGAAATGATTAAAGTAACTGAAGCAAAATCACTCATCAAAGAAAACTGCACATCAACTAAAGTTGAACATCTTTTTTTGAGAGAGGCACAGGGTTATGTATTGGCGGAACCGGCTTATTCCCTCATTGACACACCACCTTTCAATCAATCTGCAATGGATGGCTATGCATTTTCATATGCCGGTTGGGACAAAAAAAGTAATTTAATGCTCAAGGGTGAAATACAGGCAGGAAATATTTTTGGGACGCGGCTGAACCCAATGGAAGCGGTAAGAATTTTTACCGGTGCTGCATTGCCCGATAGTGCCGACACGGTTGTGATGCAGGAAAAGGTAATTGCCTTGGAAAACAGCATTTCAATCAGTGATGCAGAAATTCTTCACGGAAGCAATGTTCGCCCTAAGGCGTCCCAGACGAAAAAAGATGAAATTATCCTGCACCCGAATACGCTGTTAACGCCCGCCGCAATTTCATTTCTTGCCGGGGCCGGAATTGAAAAAGTGAATGTGTATTCAAAACCATCAGTCAGCATTATTGTTACCGGAAAAGAATTGTTGCAACCCGGAACTCCAATGGGGGATGGAAAAATATATGAGTCAAATTCATACGGACTTGTTGCCGCGTTGAGTCAGCTGAATATTTCTCCTGCTTCGCTAACAATTGTTGATGATGATGAAAGTAAAATCAAAAATGCCATTCAGGATCAGCTTTCAAATGATATCATTATCGTTACAGGCGGGATATCAGTCGGAGATTATGATTTTGTAGCAGGCGCCCTGGCCGCATGCGGAGTAACAAAAATATTTCACAAAGTGAAGCAGAAGCCGGGAAAGCCTTTCTATTTCGGCAAATACAACCAAACACTGATTTTTGCATTGCCCGGAAATCCGGCGGCTGTACTCTCCTGCTTTTATGAATATGTGATTCCCGCTATAAGCAGCTTTACCAGGAAGGAATATTTCAGAAAGTTAAAACTGCCATTGACAGGAGAATTCAGAAAAAAAACCGGCCTTACTTTTTTCCTTAAAGGAAAAACAAACCCGGCCGGCGTAAGCATTTTGGACAGCCAGGAAAGTTACCTGCTTAATTCCTTTGCCATGGCAGATTGCATCATTGAATTAAGCGAAGAAAAAGATTTTTTTGAAAAAGGCGACCTTGTTAAATTAAGTATGATCATTTAATTTGCCATGTCATCATTAAAACTTAAAGGAACGCTTTGGGTAGAGAATGAACGAGGCCAGCTGATCGGGCCCGGGAGGAAAAAACTTCTGGAAGCTATTCAGTCAACAGGATCAATAAAATCCGCGGCTAAGAAAATGAAAATGTCGTACCGTCATGCATGGGAAATGGCAAATAACATGAGCAAATGTTATGCGAAACCACTTTTTAAAAAAACAGCCGGTGGAGTAAATGGTGGCGGAACAAGGCTAACAACAGAAGGACAAAAATTAATTACTATGTATGAAATTCTTTTTAAAGAATTCGAAAAATTTAAGAATGAGCTCAACAAAACAATATAAACACTGATGCATTCATCGTATTTGTTCTATTTTCTTCTTCTTGCCGTAGCATTTCTTTATTCATCCGTCGGGCATGGTGGAGCCAGCGGTTACCTGGCATTGATGGCGTTTTTTTCCTTTCCAACGGACACCATGCGTATAACGGCGCTGCTGCTGAATATTTTTGTTTCCCTGATAGCATTCTCTCAATATTACCGAAGTGGTTTTTTTAAATGGAGCCTGTTTATTCCCTTTGCCATTGCCTCTATTCCAGCGGCATTTTTTGGCGGTCTGTTCACTGTTGATGCAGGAATATACAAGAAGATTTTGGCATTATTATTAATTTTCCCTGTAATAAAACTCGCCGGATTGAAGGTCAGCACTGAACAACCTATAAAATCAATAAATGTATATGTAGCATTAGTCATTGGAGCAGTAATAGGTTTTTTTTCAGGCATGATCGGAATTGGCGGCGGCATTATTCTAAGCCCGGTGATTTTACTGTTGCATTGGGCTAACATGAAACAATCAGCTGCAGTTTCCGCACTTTTTATTTTCGTGAATTCGATCGCGGGGCTTGCCGGGTGCTTTACGAAGGACTTTCATTTTAACAATCAAATGGGTGCTATGATAGCGATTGCATTGGTTGGAGGGGTCGCAGGATCGTACTTTGGCGCGAAAATAATTGAAAATAAATTACTTAAAAGAATGCTTGCCGCTGTACTGGTGATTGCATCTGTAAAACTATTTACTACTTGAAAAGATCCGGTATGAAGAAATCTGAAGTAAACGGATATATTCTTGCAGGCGGCAAAAGCTCACGCATGGGAATGGATAAAGGTTTGATGCTATTAAACGGGAAAGCCGTTGTTCAACAAATGATTGAACAAATTCAACCGGCAGTAGCGAACCTGGTAATTGTTTCCGGCAATGCCTCCTATCAGCAATTTGGTTTGGAGGTTATTGGAGATTTGAAATTGAGCATTGGTCCTGCAGGAGGAATTCACTCTGCACTGAGCCATACAGATAAAAACCATAACTTTATAGTGAGCTGCGACATGCCATTCATCACTACAAATGGAGTCAGGTATATTATAGAATCATCAGGGCAAAGCCAAATAACATTGCCGGAACATGAAAAAACCATTGAGCCGCTGTTTGGAGTTTATTCAAAAGAGTGTCTTGCAAAATGGGAAAGCTTAATTCTGAGCGGCGAAATTAAACTTCACAACATGATTTCAAATTTCAAGCTAACTAAGATAAATGTAAACGACATTAAATCATTTGAGAATTATTTCTTCTCAAACATCAATACCATGAAAGACTTTGAAAATGCAACCCAAAATAAATAAGAATGGAAATCAGACTACTTGCTTTCGGACAAATTGGTGATATAGTTGGCCAACCTGAGATAATATTTTCAGGAATAAACAACACGGATGAACTACAAATAAAACTGGCTGAAATTTATCATGGAATTGCAGCAATAGACTATTCCATGGCGGTTAATAAGACCCTGGTTCAGAAAAATACGTTGTTGAATAATGGTGATACCGTTGCCTTGCTTCCACCCTTTTCAGGCGGATAAAAGTTTTCTGACTTTAAAAGTAAGAAAGCATTCATTAAATGAATACTGAGAGATACATAAAACAAATCATATTGAAGGAATTTGGCATTGCTTCACAGCAGAAATTGTTGGATGCAAGGGTTCTTGTTGTGGGTGCGGGCGGTTTAGGCTGTCCTGCGCTTCAATATCTTACCGCAGCAGGCATCGGAAACATTGGAATAGCAGATTTTGATACCGTTGAAATTTCCAACTTACAAAGACAAATCCTTTATACAACTGAAGATGTTGGAAAATCAAAAGCTGATATAGCCGCATCAAGACTCAACAAATTAAATCCTGATTGTAGCATTCAGCCCTTCAACTTCTCAATTCAGAATTCAAATGCGCTTAGAATAATTTCCGGATATGATTTGGTAATTGACGGGTCCGACAATTTTTCCACACGGTACCTTATCAATGATGCATGTGTGCTGTTGGACAAACCAATGATATATGGTGCTGTTTTTCGTTTTGAAGGACAGGTTGCTGTCTTTAATCTTGCAGAAGAGAAATCCAACCGTAAAACAAATTACAGGGATTTATTTCCGACTCCGCCTGATGATGCATCAGCAATTTCATGCAATGAAGCCGGAGTTATCGGTGTCTTACCGGGTATAATTGGAATTCTGCAGGCTACGGAGGCAATTAAAATTATTACCGGACTTGGAAGCCCTTTGTGCAATAAGATCCTTACCTATAATGCACTGCACAATTCATTTTATGAAGTCGCCGTTTCACCTTTAGAAAGGTCAACCGGAACATTTCCTGAAACCGAAGCCGATTTCTTAAATTTTAACTACTCATATGGCTGCAAAGCCGGAGAAAATATTGAAGAGATATCATTAGAGGACTTTGATACTCTTTTAAAAAATGAAATAATTACAATTATTGATGTACGTGAAATGGATGAATTCCCTGAAGTTAATGAATTTACAAATATGAGAATTCCAATGAGCATTTTTAAAAATAATCTGCAGTCAATGGCAAATAAAAACAAGCTTGTAATATTTTGTCAAACCGGACTTCGAAGTCTGAAAGCTGCAAATCTGCTGAGAGCTAATTTCCCCGGTTGCACAGTGTACAGCCTGTCCGGTGGAATCAAAGCCTGGAAAAAATATCATCAAAATATTTCAATTTAAGATGAACGAAAAGAAAATTAAAAAAGTATTTATTGAGGGATCAATACAACCTTCCTTCATTGCTGATTCCATTGCAAAACACAGCACCAAAAAAACAATCGGCGCACACAGTATTTTCCTGGGCCAGGTCCGTAATGATTTGATCAATGGGAAAGAAGTAGTTGCAATTGACTATTCAACATATGACGAAATGGCTATGGAGAAATTTCATGAAATACGGGAATCAGAAATCATCAAATATTCTCTTACCTGCCTTCACATCTATCACAGTCTTGGTAAAGTGAAAGCCGGAGAGATCAGTCTTTTTGTATTTACTTCTTCAGCGCATAGAAAAGATGCCATTGATGCCTGTGCAGCAATTGTTGAGAGAATTAAAAAAGAAGTTCCTGTATGGGGTAAAGAAATATTCAATGATGAAAACTATGCATGGAAAATGAACCACTAGATTGGAAAAAAAATCATTCACCCCGCCTGTTCTCGCCTAAGGCAAGACTAGTCGAGGAATTCTTTCGATTAAAATAGAAGACTAATATTGTCACATTGCAAAAGGAAATAAAAATAAAATATAATATGGTTGACATCACAAACAAAATAAAAACACACCGCCTTGCAATAGCTCAGGCGACCGTAAAAGTCAGCAGGCAGGAAACCATTGACGCAATAAGGAACAAGACTGTTCCGAAAGGAGATGTGCTGGAAGCAAGCCGGGTTGCTGGTTTATTCGGAATAAAAAGAACAAGTGATATGATTCCGGATTGTCATCCATTGCCGATTGAATTTGCCTCAGTAAGTCATCATATAGATGGCCTGAATATTATCATTGAAACAGAAGTACACTCCATTTACCGGACAGGAGTTGAAGTGGAAGCCATGCATGGAGCATCCGTTGTAGCACTCACTATATATGATATGCTCAAACCGATTGATAAGGAAATAGAAATTACAAATCTTAAACTTATTAAGAAGAAAGGCGGCAAATCGCAATACATGGATAAACTAAACAGCAACATCAAAGCAGCAGTGATTGTTTGTTCTGACAGCGTTTCAGCAGGAAAGAAACAGGACGCTGCAGGCAAAGCCATCATTGGAAAACTAGAGAAATTACAAATACCGGTTGGCGAATACATTATCATCCCTGATGAAATCAAAATTATCCAGGAGAATGTTTTGATGTTTTGCAAAAACCAAATTGACCTGATAATCTTAACAGGAGGAACCGGGCTGTCGCCTCGTGATGTTACCCCGGAAGCCATCCGGCCACTCCTCGACAGAGAAATTCCGGGCATTGCTGAAGCCGTCAGAAATTACGGACAGGAACAAATGCCGTACGCCATGCTCTCCAGAAGTATTGCAGGACTGAAGGGAAATACACTCATTCTCGCGCTGCCGGGCTCTACCCGTGGTGCTTCAGAAAGTATGGACGCCTTGTTCCCTTACCTACTTCATATTTTTAAGGTAATGCTACATATTCCTCATGATTAAATAAATACAACAGCTAAATCGCTGATTGTCGAATGTTATTAAGATTGTTTTTTAAAATTATCTTGTGGTTGAAAGCCATTTAAGGACAATAAATTTCAACATTGAGCTTTTCAAAAAACAATGACTGATATAACACCCTCATCCAAACAATATTTTCTTTAAAACTCACATCCTCGGTATTGTAATCTAAAATAGTGGGATTCCATACGCCTATTTATGACCTAAGTCATATTTTGAGTTGTGTAGTTTCATCATCTTTGAAAATATTTATTGAAAATGATATAGGAGGTCATACCTCCATATAATATTTTCGAATTTCAAATTGATGTCAACTCACTGAACAATGGTTAAGAACCACAAAATAGAACTTTTGTCTCCTTGCGGTTCGTGGGAATCCTTCATGGCCGCAATTCAAGCAGGCTGCAATGCTATTTATTTTGGTGTTGAGCAACTGAATATGCGCGCGCGTTCAAGCATCAATTTTACTTTAGAAGATTTAGAAAATATTTCTTCAATCGCGAAGGAAAATAAAATCAAAACATATATCACACTTAACACAATTCTGTACGACCACGATTTAGTATTGATGCGTACCATAATTGACAAGGCTAAATCTTGTGGTATAAATGCGATTATTGCATCAGATCATGCCGCAATGAGTTTTGCAAAAAAATCAGGTATGCCCGTTCATGTTTCAACACAAGCCAACATCACAAATATTGAGACTGTAGAATTCTACGCTCAGTTTGCAGATGTGATGGTACTGGCACGGGAGCTCACGCTTGATCAGGTGAAATCCATTGTGCGTGAAATCAAACGGAAAAATATTGTTGGGCCCTCCGGAAAACCTGTGCGTATAGAAATTTTCGCACATGGCGCATTGTGTATGGCCGTTTCAGGCAAATGTTACCTGAGTCTCCATACCAATTTTTCGTCTGCCAATCGCGGGGCCTGCATACAGAATTGCAGACGCAATTATGTTGTAATAGATAAAGAATCCGGAACCGAACTGGAAATTGACAATGAATATATTATGTCAGCTAAAGACCTATGCACCATTGATTTCATAGACAAAATACTTGATACAGGTGTTTGTGTTTTAAAAATTGAAGGCAGAGGAAGGAGCGAAGACTATGTTTACACCACTACCAAATGTTATCGTGAAGCCATTGATTCATTTTACGAAAAATCCTATTCAAAAGAGAAGGCAGATCAATGGAAAATAAAATTATCTACAGTATTCAATCGTGGTTTCTGGGACGGATATTATCTTGGAAAGAAAATTGGCGAATGGAATAATGAATACGGCTCAAAGGCAACCCAAAAAAAAATATACATTGGAAAAGTCGTGAAGTATTTTGACAAAATCGGAATCGGAGAATTTAAAATTGAATCTCAAACACTTGACGTGGGAGATGAAATACTAATCAGTGGCCCTACTACAGGAGTCATAAATGAAAATGTGCACGAATTTCGGGTTAATGACAACAGCATCCAAAGATGTTCAAAGGGTGATGTTGTTACATTTCCGGTAAAAGCCAAAATTCGTCCTTCAGATAAATTGTATAAAATCATTGATGCATAATGGTTAGGATATACTTTCATCGCAGCAAGTGTATTGGCTGCAATGCATGCGCAGAAGCAAACAAAAGCAGGTGGCGAATATCAAGAAAAGACGGAAAATGCAACTTAATCGGGAGCAAAGAAAAAGGGGGAGTATATAGAATGGATGTCGATGAAGATGAATACAAATTGAATTTAAAAGCAGCAATAATTTGTCCTGCAAAAATTATTAAAGTTGAAAGAACCTCAAGATGAACAATAAGCTTGTTTCTTATATTATCAATGGAAAGCATTTCGATCTTGTTGTTAATGCTCATGAAATGCTTTCAACGGTCATTCGTGAAAAAGCTGGCTTGACAGGTACAAAAATCGGCTGCGAACAGGGAAGTTGCGGTGCCTGTACTGTATTGGTAAATAATAAGCCCGTATTAAGCTGCATTACACCGGCTTTGCGCTTTGAAGGAGCAAGCATAACCACCATTGAAGGTATTTCAACCCATGCCACATTGCATAAACTTCAGGATAAGTTTGTGGAGAAGGGTGCAGTTCAATGTGGTTTCTGCACACCCGGGATGGTTATTACGGCCCTTGACTTTGTAAATAAAAACCCGAATCCTTCAATCGATGAAATAAAGGAGTCGCTATCGGGAAATGTTTGCCGATGCACAGGATACAAAAAAATCATCGAAGCGGTTTCTGAATATGCTAATGATAGACAAAATCCAAAAACCGAAACCGCCAGCATCAGTAATTCAACATTCAAAACAGTCGGTGTCGGGAGGCCTTATATCGAAGCCAACAAAAAAGTAAGTGGTTCAGCAGCGTATGCTGATGACATTAGAATTAATAATTCACTGCATGCAAAATTTCTCCGCAGTATCCTGCCTCATGCAAAAATAGAGAGCATTAATACAAGTGAGGCTGAAAAAATACCCGGTGTACGCGCAATAATTACAGGGAAAGAACTACCCGTAAAATTCGGCGTACTTCCGATTTCGAATGATGAAACCGCAATGGCAATTGACAAAGTACGGTACATCGGTGAAGTAGTTGCTGCTGTTGCAGCCGATACCGAAGACATTGCCATAGAAGCCCTGAAATGCATTAAGGTAACCTATAAACCAATCAAAGAATTCCTCTCCATTGATGAATCGCTTAATGATGTCGGAGTCCATGAAAAAATACATGGGCACGTAAAGTTCAATAACAACGTCCACAAGAAAGCTGAGTTGCGTTTTGGTGATCAGCAAAAAGGGCTGGAAGAATCAGACATTGTTTCAAAAATGTCATTCGAATTTGAAGGGGTGACGCATGCATTCACTGAACCCCATGCAGCCACTGCCTACTGGGATGAGAACGGATTGACTATCATAACCGCTACCCAGGTTCCACATTACCTTCACAGGGCCCTGGCGAAAGTGATGGAAGTTCCACTGAGCAGGGTGCGCGTTATCAAACCCTATGTTGGTGGCGGGTTCGGCGGGAAGAGTGATCCTTTTCCACATGAAATGATCATTTCCCATCTTGCCCGCAAAACCGGAAAACCGGTTAAGATCCGATTCACACGCGAAGAAGTGTTCATTAGTAATCACGGTCGTCACCCGTCACGAATGACGTTGCAATTAGGCGTAAAAAATGACGGAACATTTAATGTTTTGGACGCTGACATCGCCATTGATGGAGGTGCATATGGAAGTTTTGGTGTCGTTACTTCTTATTATAACGGAGTGTTGCTGCAGGCACCTTACAAATTGGACAATTTCGGATTTAAAACTTTTCGTGTTTATACCAACAAGCCGCAATGCGGTGCCATGCGCGGACATGGTGCTGTGAATTCCCGGTTTGCGACAGAAAGTCTTATTGATGATGTCGCACATAAACTGAAAATTGATCCGGTAGAAATAAGAATCAAAAATTTTTTAACTCCCCACACACTTACAGTTGGCGAATACAGAATAACTTCAAATGGCAGTCGCGAATCTCTGATGAAAGTTGCCGAACAAAGTGACTGGAAAAATCGTCATGGCAAACTAGAGCATGGCCACGGTCTTGGTGTAGCATGTGGTTTTTTTATCAGCGGAAGTGCATTGCCAATCATCTGGAATGAATTACCCCAATCAACAGTTCACTTGAAAGTTGATTTTGATGGAAGGGTATTGATCACCAGCGGTGCAAGTGATATCGGCCAAGGAAGCGATACAATGCTTGCAATGATTGTATCAGAAGTTTTGAGTCTTTCCATGGATAAAATATTTGTTCTGGCCGGTGATACACTTTTAACTCCGGTTGATTTGGGAAGCTACTCAAGCAGGGTCACATTCATGGCAGGAAATGCTGCAAAAAATGCTGCAGAAAATCTGAGAAAAGAAATCCTTGAATCTGTTTCATTGCAAAATGGCATTGCTGTTAGTGAATTAAATCTGGCCAATGAAAGGATTTTTAGCAACGATAAAAAACTTAATTTAAGCTGGCTGGAAGCAATTGATATACTCACTTCAAAACGAGGAGCAGTCACTATCAGCGGAAAATATATCTCTCCAAAACTGGGTGGTGATTTCAAAGGAGCCGGAGCAGGTTTGAGTCCCTCCTACTCCTTTGGTGCCTGCGTAGCAGAAGTGAAAGTGGATACGGAAACCGGCCATGTTAAAATACTTAAAGTATGGGGCGCACATGATTGTGGCAAGGCAATTAATCCCCTTGCGGTTGAAGGGCAACTGGAGGGTTCGTGGCACATGGGAATTGGACAGGCAATGAGTGAACAAATGAAATATTACAAAGGCCTCATCGTAAATAACAATTTTCTCGACTATAAAATTCCGACTTCACTCGATACACCTGATATCGTTACCAATATTATAGAAACAAATGACCCCGAAGGACCATTTGGTGCAAAAGAATGCGGTGAAGGTGCCTTACATCCTGTAATACCTGCAATTGCAAATGCAGTTTATGATGCCGTTGGCGTTCGGATTACCAAATTGCCTATCCTGCCGGAGGATATACTTACACAGCTTAAAGGTCAATATGAAAGGAATGAAAAATGATAAAATGGATATTCAATGAAATTTAATACAGCATGGATGTAACAACTGAAACACTTTATTTTAAGCCCAAATCAGTCGTTGAGGCAATTAGTATTGCAAAAGAATACCCAAATAATTTCAGGTTTCTTGCAGGTGGCACTGATATACTGGTAAATAAATTCCAAGGGAATGATACCGCAGTATGCATCCTTGATATTTCAGAAATTAATGAATTAAAAACCACGACATCAAAGGACAATTACTTCAGAATTGGTTCCCTGGTTACACTTAATGAGATAGAGAATAATTCATTTATCACAGCTAATTTTTCTTCGTTAGGTGAAGCGGCTCATGCTGCCGCTTCACCAATGCTGAGAAAAACAGCCACCATCGGTGGAAATATATTATGCGAGAACAGGTGCAGTTTTTACAATCAGAGTGAATGGTGGCGCCAAGCTGTTGGTTATTGTTTGAAATGTGACGGTGATATCTGCATCGCAACGGGCGGAAAAAAAAAGTGCTTTTCCAGATTTGTTTCTGACACTGCTCCTGTACTGATTGCTTACAATGCCGAACTCCTCATTGAAAGTGAAAAAGGTGAAGAGAAAATAAAGTTGGAAGATATTTATACCGGTGACGGGTTAACGCCAAGAAATCTTTCTGCAACCTCCATCATTAAAAGTATTCTCCTCCCGCAAATCGAAGAAAACAAATGTGTGTTTATGAAATTGCGTCTGAGAGAAAGTATTGATTTCACCTCATTAACAACCGCTGTATCCATCAGTGCATCCGGAAAAATAAATATTGTAATCGGTGGAGTTGATCCAAAGCCTGTTGTAATATCAGGAAACTTGGAAGAAAAAGATAAATTAATTCTTAGGGCGATAAAAATGCCGCGAATTATTGATAACGATATTTATTCGCGCACATACCGCAAAGAAATGATTGGTGTTTTTATGAAAAGAAGTTTTGAAAAGCTACTAAAATCTGATACCCACAAATGAGCATCATAAACAAGTTGATTTAAATTTATTTATTCATCAAACCAAAAAAAACAAAAAAATGGAAAAAATCAAAAAAATCTACCTGACGGAAAAAGAAATTCCGAAACAATGGTACAACATCCAGGCAGATATGCCGAATCCATGTCCGCCTCCGCTTCACCCCGGAACATTGCAACCCATTGGACCGCAAGACCTGGCTCCCTTGTTTCCAATGGAACTTATCAAACAGGAGGTATCTCAGGAACGATGGATTGATATCCCTGACGAAGTTCGTGAAATCTATAAAATCTGGCGGCCAT
Source organism: uncultured Flavobacteriales bacterium (assembly GCA_964356415.1). GTDB lineage: Bacteria > Bacteroidota > Bacteroidia > AKYH767-A > 2013-40CM-41-45 > JAPLDB01. Next base: position 46,279 of record CAYHHK010000001.1, on the reverse strand, counting down.
CACCACTTTACCGCGCTTACGGGTTGGAAAAATTACTTGATACACCTGCAAAAATTTATTACAAATATGAAGGCAACAGCCCGGCAGGCTCACACAAGCCCAATACGGCCGTGCCACAGGCGTATTATAACAAAAAGGAAGGTGTAAAAAAAATAAGCACCGAAACCGGCGCTGGCCAATGGGGCAGTGCACTTAGTTTTGCATGCAATCTGTTCGGCATACAATGTGAAGTTTACATGGTAAAAATCAGTTATGATCAAAAACCATATCGCAAACTTTTAATGAACACCTGGAATGCTACTGTAATTTCTTCTCCAAGCAATACAACAGAATCAGGTAGAAAAATACTTGCTATGGATCCGAACTCACCGGGTAGTTTAGGCATTGCTATCTCTGAAGCAGTTGAAGTGGCTGCTAAAAGTGAAACAACAAAATATGCACTCGGCAGTGTTTTAAATCATGTGCTTATGCATCAAACCATCATCGGGCTGGAAGCAGAAAAACAATTTGAAATAGCAGGTGATTTCCCGGACGTAGTAATTGCACCATTTGGCGGCGGATCAAATTTCGCAGGTATCGCTTTTCCATTTCTTCGTCACAATTTCGTTAACGGAAAAAAAGTTCGTTGCATTGCAGCAGAGCCGGCTTCTTGTCCGAAGCTTACCAAAGGCCAATACCGCTATGATTTTGGCGATACCATTGGAATGACTCCGTTAATTCCTATGTACACACTTGGACATAATTTTGTTCCTGCTCCTATTCACGCCGGTGGTTTGCGCTATCATGGAGCTGGTGCAATTGTGAGCAAATTATTACATGATAAATTGATAGAGGCACAATCACTGCAGCAGCTCGAATGCTTTGATGCAGGAATAAAGTTTGCACGTACCGAAGGGATACTTCCCGCACCTGAAGCAACGCATGGTATCGCAGCAGCTATCAGGGAGGCAAATCAGGCAAAGCTTGAAGGGAAGTCAAAAACAATTCTCTTCAACCTGTGCGGCCATGGATATTTTGACATGAGCGCTTACCAGGATTATTTTACAGGGAAGCTTGTTGATCATGAACTTACTGATGAACAACTTTATACAAACCTGAGAGAACTCAATACGCCCGTCATTCCGTAATCATTATTCCCCACTTCTGACAAAAGTTTAAAGTCAGAAGTGGGGAATATTTCACTATCAAGAAAGCGCATTGAGTAAATATGAACATAGATAGGGGCAACTACGAATGAATAAAACATCACTCATCATTATAAAACTTTTTGCATTACATTATTCCACCGGGAAAAAGATTTGTATTAACGAGAGGACCTAAAATGGAAAAACTGAATATAGGAATAGACATCGGTGGAACATTTACCGACCTCATAGCTATTTCTGATAGTGGCGGTACAACTGTACATAAAACCTTATCAACTCCCCATGATCCCTCAATTGGCTTTATCAACGGATTACGTGAAATAGCACAAATGCGCTATACGGAATTTGAAAAATTCCTTTCTTCAATTGACACTATTGTTCATGGAACTACTGTTGCTACCAATGCATTGCTAACATTAAAAGGCGCGAAGACCGCTCTAATAACCACCAAGGGGTTTCGCGATGCCCTTGAAATGCGTAGAGGAATTCGGGAAGAACAATACAACAACCACTTTAAAAATGTCACTCCGCTGGTTGAACGATATTTGAGATTTACTGTTGATGAACGCATCGACTCAAATGGAGTAGTACTAAAAAAAATTTCGGAAAAAGAGTTGTTGCTCATTGTTAAGAAAATCAAAGATGAACAAGTGGAATCCATTGCGATTTGCTTTATTAATTCTTTCAAAAATCCGTCACATGAAATGCAGGCTGTCAAGTTTCTCAGAGACAAACTTCACGGTGTTTTTATTACGGCATCATTTGAAGTCTTGCCTTCCATTCGCTTTTATGAAAGAGTGAGTACAACTGTGGTGAGTGCATTTGTAGGGCCGATTGTTGCCAAATACCTCGACAATCTCACCTACAAACTAAAAGAAACAAAATTTTCAGGGAAACTACTCATTATGCAGTCGAATGGAGGAGTGGTTGCTCCAGAACAAGTGAAAAAAAATCCGGCAGTTACAGTGTTATCAGGACCCGCTGCTGCCCCTACAGCAGGCGCGTTTTATTCACAATTGATGGGACACCAAAATTGCATCACCGTTGACATGGGAGGAACTAGTTTTGATGCATCGATCGTGATCAATAATCAGTGTATTACCAGTACCGATGGAAGTATAAACCGCTACCGTATTGCACTGCCTTCACTTGACATTATTACCATTGGCGCAGGAGGCGGAAGCATCGGCTGGATGAACGAAGGAGGATTGTTGCAGATGGGCCCGCAAAGTGCCGGAGCAATGCCAGGCCCGGTTTGTTATGATCGCGGAGGAGACCTGCCTGCCTGCACTGATGCCGACCTGGTCCTTGGATATCTGAATCCGGATTTTTTTGCAGGTGGTGAATTGAAACTGAATAAATCAAAAGCAGAGAAAGCAATCAGCGAGAAACTTGCCAAAAAAACTGAATTATCAATGCTGGAAACCGCAGCTGGAATGTATCGCATCATCAACAGCAACATGGCTCAGGGAGTTCGTGAAATTTCTGTTGAACGGGGTTATGACCCAAGAGAATTCCTGTTCATAGTGGCCGGCGGTGCAGGTCCCATCCACGCAGCTGAAATATGTAAAGAACTGGAAATACCCATGTTCCTCGTTCCGAATGTTTCTTCCATCTTCTGTGCTGCAGGAATGCTTTTAGGGGATTTAAAACATGATTATATCAGGTCCTGCTACTCCCTATTTGGGAACCTAAACCGTAAAATATTTCTCTCCCTGTTCAATGAAATGAAAGAAGAGGGAATCAATTCACTGCATATAGAGGAAGGGATTCCGCACGAACGGATTTCTTTTCATCCCACATTGGACATGCGTTATGTTGGCCAGTATCACGAGGTTCAGCTGGAATGCACCTGGAACGATGTATTGAATTATAATCTTGTTAAAATTTTTGAACTTTTTCACACTGAACACAACAGACAATTTGGCTACTCACTCAGAGAAGAGAAAACTGAAATGGAACTGATCAACCTTCGCTTGCGGGTTATTGGCAAAACAAAAAAACCTGAATTTCTCTCTGTAAATACAAAATCTATACCGATTGAATCTGCAATTAAAGGGTATAGAGAAGTATATATTCCTGAATTAGATACACTGCAAAACATCCTTGTGTATGATGGGGATAAACCCATTTATGGTTGCCATTTGAAAGGCCCGTGTGTAATTGAGAAAATAACTACTTCAATCTTTGTAAGTGCAAACTATGATTGCGTGGTTGATGATTTTGGCTCTTTCATAGTCTATGAAAGGGAAAAATTTCAAGATGGATTTCCATTTAGAAAAATAAATATTGAAACAAATGCAAATTGATAAAATACTTGTCTCTATTTTCCAGCGTGCCTTCAAATCAATCACGGACGAGATGAGCATTTCGCTTACTAAAACAACCCGCTCACCCATTTTATGTGAGGCAAAGGACTTTGTAACCGGGCTGTATGATGCTCAGGGACAAATGCTGGAACAAACTGAAAACCTTCCAATCCTTTCTTTCTCACTCGGACCGGTATGCAAAGTAATACTCGATCAGTACGGGAATGACATTCACGAGGGTGATGTAATTATTCACAACGATGTTTTTTCCATGGGTAACCAGAATAATGATGTGGCTATTTTCAAGCCGATATTTATTAAAAATACCCTCGTGGGATGGGCTGCAGCAAAAGGTCATCAGGCTGATATCGGTGGTGCAGTACAAGGCGGTTATAACCCGAATGCAACAGAAGTATGGCAGGAGGCTTTACGCATACCGGCAGTCAAACTGTTTGAAAAAGGTATCCTCCGCAAAGATGTTTGGAATCTGATTTTCGCCAACATCCGCCTGCAGATGGTACAGGAAGATATTAAAGCACAGATTGGTGCCTGTACACTCGGTGAACGGCGGCTACAGGCACTTGTCATAAAATACGGGTTAGAAAAATTTGAAATGCACAAACAGGCATTGTTTGACTCTACAGAGAAAATGATGCGTGCTGAAATCAGGAATATTCCAAATGGAAGCTACGCAGGAAAAAGCATGGTCTATTTCGATGGAAAACACAAGGGGAGCAAATTTCCTATACGCGCAAATATTACAGTTAAAAATGAAGAAATCATTTTTGATTTTTCAAAATCGTCTCCTCAAACCAAAGGTTTCGTAAATGGAACATACACTTCCACTTGCTCTTCTATCACGCTCACCCTGCTACAAATGGTAAATCCACACATTCCCCATAACGAAGGAATGCTGAAGCCATTGAAATACATAGTACCTGAGGGAACCATCTTGAATGCTTCCTACCCGGCGGCAACCACTTTTGGAAATCATCTTTGCCCTCAAATAGCTGACTCAATTTTTAAAGCATTGGGCCCGGCTATCCCTGACAGAATCACTGCAGGATGGAACCATCTCCTGTGTTCTCTCTTTACCGGAATTCATAGCACCTCAGGAAAAAAATATGTTGACATCTGTTTCTTTGGGATGAAAGGCGGAAGCGGCGCCCTAAAAGGAGACGATGGCTATGACCATATTGGAATGATTGACGCTTCAGGCGGCGTACTGGACCAGGATTATGAAATGTACGAACAGCAAACTCCTCATTTGATTCTGCATCACGAATATTTATGCGACTCCGGAGGAGCAGGAGAATGGAGGGGAGGCCTTGGAACCGAAACAAAAATTTTATTGCGTGGGAGTGATACAACAATGGTTGTCTTTGGAGATGGTGATGTGGAACAGAACTATGGGCTCTTCGGGGGTAAGGGAAGTGTGCTGAATAAAATCGAGCTGAAATACAAAAACGGAAAAAAAATTGTCCCCTTGAGTAAGGATATAATTTATGGCATACCTGATGGAACTGTTTATCGGCAGATTGCAGGCGGCGGCGGCGGATATGGAAGTCCGAAAAAACGGGTGAGAAAAAAAGTGATAAGGGATGTAAAGAATGAATTGGTAAGTAAGGGAGCGGCACAGAAAATATACAATGTAAATATCTGAGAAATGAAGCATGAAATTATCCTGCCTGATGGTTGGCCTCAGCCAAGAGGATATTCCAACGGAATTCTAGCCGCAAATGGCAGAATTCTATTTATGGCCGGTCAGGTTGGATGGAATGAAAATGAAATATTCACAAGTGAAAAATTAATTCCACAATTCGAACAGGCATTGAAAAACATTTTAACTGTCGTGGAAAAGGCGGGCGGAAAACCAGAAGATATTTGTAAAATGACCTGTTTCTGCACAGACAGAAATCAATATTTAGAATCAAGAAAGGAATTGGGTATAATCTGGAAAAAAATCATAGGAAAAAACTTTCCATGCATGAGTATGATTTTCGTGAGTGATTTATTGGATCACCCCGCAGTTATTGAAATTGAAGCAATTGCAATTATTCCTTAGTATTGAATTATACAATACATAATATAAAGATTGAATATTAAAAATGCCTCTGAAAAGTAAATGGATTTTGAATTAAACGAAATACAAAAGCAGATTCAGCAAACTTTCCGGGAGTTTTCGGATAAGAAGGTTAAACCTGAAGCCGCAAAACTGGACGAAGAAAAACAGTTTCCAAAAGCCCTTTTCAAAAAAGTCGGTGAGATGGGTTTTTTTGGAATGCGATATCCAACAGAAGCCGGCGGAAGTGGATTGGATATACTTTCTTACTCGCTGGCTGTGATAGAACTTGCAAGAGGTTCTCTTTCTCTGGCAGTGGCGTGTACCATGCAATCGCTGATGGGGACATACTTCATATACCGGTTCGGAGATAAGGAAATAACAGAGAACTATTTCATTGAAGCATTGAAAGGCAATAAAATCGGCGGCATCTGTATGACCGAGCCGAATGCCGGAAGTGATTTAATGTCCATAAAAACAATAGCAAAAATTAGCAATGAAGGATTCATTTTAAACGGACAAAAAACATGGGTGACTTCTGCGCCTGTTGCGGATTTCTTCACAGTGCTTGCAAAAACAAACAACAGCGAACAACTTTCCATATTCTTTGTCCCATCAAATCTGAAAGGCGTGGTGGTTGGTAAAAGCATCGAAAAAATGGGAGTGCGTGCTTCACTTACAGCAGAAGTAGGATTCATTGATGTAGAACTTCCAAAAAAATATTTGCTGGGTGAGATTGGCGGGGGAACTAAGTGTCTCAAAGAAATTCTCGCTGAAATTAGAATTATGACTGCATCTCTTGCCATTGGCGTTGCTGTTGCAGCTTATGAAGATGCACTAATATATGCCAATAATCGAACGCAATTCGGTAAACCAATTGGCAAATTTCAGGCAATTCAAATGAAGTTTGCATCGATGGCTGTACAACTTGAAACTGCTAAACAGTATGTATTCTATGCAGCTACCTTGAGTGATAAAAATCTTCCCCGGCAAAAAGAAGCGATGATCGCAAAACTATATGCATCAGAATGTGCGGTGAATATTTGCGATGAGGCCTCACGGGTATTGGCATCCTATGGATATGCGACAGAATATAATATTGAAAGATACCTGCGCGATTCCCGGTTCACACTCATTGGCGGAGGAACATCAGAAATTTTGAAAATAAATATTGCAAAAGAAATCGGTCTATAAATCTTTTTACCAAGCATGAAAAATAAAATCCATAAAATGTTCCCTGATGCATATATTCCCTATGGTACTTGGGGATGCAGCTATTTCCCGGCATGGCAGGCTTCCCCACTGGCTGAAGTCAATATCGGGCAGTTCGCCGGCGAAGCCATGGCGCTCATTATGAACAAAAGAAATGTCCCGGTAAGCCACCTTGATTATATGGTAATCGGCTCCACGGTACCATGGCATTTTAAATTCTGGACTGCAACCGTTGTAGCAAGCTGTATGGGAAAAAGATTACCGGGATTTCAAGTTGAGCAGGCGTGTGCTACCGGCTTGCAGGCAGTGATCCTTGCAGGTGCTCAGGTTCAGAGTGGAGCTAGCGATACTGTTGGTGTACTCACATTTGACCGAACGAGTGATTCACCTGTGGGCGTTTTCCCGGAAAGGAGAAGTTACAAACGTACCGAAGTGATTGCCGATGTATGGGACAACTTCGGTTTCGATCCTTCCACCGGACAAGCCATGTTGAGTGCTGCAGGACTGGCTGCAAGAAAGTATAAGATTGAAAAGAAAGAAGTGGATGAACTAACCTGTTTCAGGTATGAGCAATATTTTAATGCCAAAGATTCCGGATTTACTGACCGGGTTGCTGTTCCCATTGAGATTCTGAATGTTCAGGGCAAATCTGCCGGATGGATCGATGAAGATTCAGGTGTGAAAAAAATTTCCATTGAGAGCTTGCGTGCCATGAGGGAACTTGATTCATGCGTTACAAGCGGGACACAAACACATGCTGCCGATGGAATGGCGACACTTCTGGTAACCACGAGAGAAAAAGCAAAACAACTCAGTAAAAAACCGGAAGTGGAAATTTCATTTGTGGCAAAAACTGAAGTGCGAACCAACCCATCATTGATGCCAGAAGCTCCGGCATTAGCTGTTCAAAAATTGCTTCAGAAAACAGGACTTAGGATGCATGATATGAAAGTTGTGAAAAACCACAATCCATTCGCAGTGAATGATGCAATTTTTACAAAAGTTCTCAATTACGACTGGCATAAAATGAACAATACCGGAAGCCCGCTTGTATTCGGGCATCCGCAGGGTCCAACTTTAACAAGAGTGTTAATGGAGGCACTGGAAGAGGCAGTAGAACTTGGAGGAGGGTATGTGCTTATTTTCGGATGCGCGGCCGGTGATGTGGGAATTGCAGCAATTTTTCATGTACAATAATAAATACACGATATGAATTCAATGAGACAATCAACACTGGAAACACTTGGCTTGGGAACAGTGCTTGAAATATTTAAGAACGGGAAACTCCCCGTTGATACAGAAACACTGGTTACCAAAATTTTTGGAAAACCAGGCGAACGCGGAGCAATGGTAATCTCAGGTGCCAGCGGAATTGTTGGTGCCGGTAAGGTAATGCAGTTTGCCTCGAGGTTGCTGCCTTTCGATATTCCAATTATAGCACTGGATCTGCCCGGTGCACCTGACGGAATCGGAAAGCAATATGCCGGCTTGCAGAAAGCTTTTGGAAAGGGTGTTGCTGATGATATCATGAAAAATATTATTCGACTGAATTATGATGGAAAAACACTTCCTTCTGCACTCACTGCTTATAAACCCAAATTTTTGCTTGAAGCAATTCCAGAAATAATCGACCTAAAAAAAGCACATTACGAACTTTTTAGAAAAAAATTTCCCGGCATTTCTATATATTCCGTAACATCAGGATTTCCTTCTTCACAGCTTGGAGTAAATATTGCCCACCCGGCTTTCCCTCATGAGATCAATAAAATATTTGAAATCGTGGAAAGCAAGCCTTCGTCAATCACACATTTGCTTTGGTCGCTTGGCCTTATTCCTTTAGAAGTCAGCGATGACTGGTCATTTGTGCTCGATGTGTTTTTTTGCGGACTTATGCTTGCCGGCCTCCGCTATCATGATCATTCCAATACCCCATACTGGAAAACTGATAAATATATCCGGCAACTCGTGGGCCCGAATCCTTTCAGGGCGCACGATGCAATAGGTGCAAAAGGTTCCAATTTCCTTACATGGTCATGCCTGCATCACTTAAGCAAAAATTATGGTGACTTGTTCACGCCGTCCAATGATCTGGATGAGCGGAGGAATAGTGGCCAAAACTGGTATCCGCCTGACCATTTCCGTCCGATGGTTAACTGGAGTAAGAACCCTGCAGATGATGAAACCCTGAGAACAATCGTTCTTGGCTCACTTTTTCAGATGACGTCTATCATGTTGAAAGAAAAACGCACACATCTTTCATGCATGAATGCAATTGCTGAACTCTGCGCACAGTTCACAAAGGGATTGCTGGCTACTGCAAGAAATCTGGGTGAGAAAGAGGTAATTAATACTGTGAAAAAATTTCACAAGCTTTTTCCTGCATCAGCATCTACAAAATGGTATCCTGAAGAGTACAGGAAAATGAATGCGTCCGAATGGCAACAACTCTATGTAAATGCAGAGCACGATGGCAATTCCGGTGTGATTACGATTTCACGCGAAAGCTATAACAACGATGTAAATACTGAACTCAACCGCGCTATAGACTGGTTGAAGAAATATAAAATCAAGCGTGTAATTGTTACTTCAGATTTTCATCTGTCCACACAAATGGTAGGTGCTGATACAAATGAATTTTTTCCTGCCCTCACGGAAGTGACCGTAGGAAACAGAATTTGCACCATGTGGCCTTCTACCGCCAGAAGATTGCATAATGAATTTGAAATTTCGGTTGGATTTGTGAACGGAAAGCGATGCATGGGTGGGATGCTGGAACTGATGATGCATTGCCATTATCTGATTGCCGATGAAACAACAGTCTTTTCCATGCCTGAAGTTACACTGCCGGTAGTGCCTGGAATGGAGGGCTGTCACTGGGCAATCCGAAAAGCAAAAAAGAAAGATAGAAATGAACTGCTAAAAATGCTTCTTGAAGGAAAAAAAGTTAATGCTTCTGAAACCGTTGGCTGGTTGGCAGATTATTCAGGCAATCTTGAAAGCTGCCTGAAAAAAACCTGGCAGATAATGCAGAAAGGAAATACCGTATTGCCGCTGAGAAAAGTAGATGAGAAGCCACTTGGTTTGGTCATTCCTGATGACAAAAAAATGACAAAAACAAATGGAACGAATGAAGCCATGAACGCCATTGCTGATTGCATTAAAGCATCATGCAACACTTCACTTGAAAAAGCCATTGGCATACAGGCCAAACACTCTTCAGAATTCATGGTAACAAAACTCTGCCGCAAAGGAAGAGTAGGAAGCGAATATGATAAAGTAATGAATGCGTGACATGAAAATATTATTAGCTAAACCCGGACTGGATGGTCATGATGTCGGTGTAAAAGTGCTTGCTCATGCACTTAAAGCTGCCGGACACAAAGTAATTTATACCGGACTAAGAAAATCCATTGAGGAAATTGTTGCCAGGGCAAAAATGGAAAATCCCGATGTGATTGGATTGTCGGTTCTCTCGGGAACACACCTAATACTTTGTGAAAAGTTGGTTCATGAAATGAAAAAAAATAATGTGAACATCCCCTGGATTGTTGGTGGTAACATTCCCGCTGAGGATAGGTTAGCTCTTGAAAAATCCGGAGCTGCAAAAGCATTCGCAACCGGCACAACGATTGAAGCAGTATTAAGCTATATCAATTCATTGTAAATAATTAATACCAGATAATTCAAATGGAGCAGGTCGAAAACAAAAAGAAAAAAGAAGAGATAAATAAAGTATTCCTTGAATCAGGCTTTGAGGTGAAACCTGTATACACCTTCTCAGACGTATATGGGAAGAGCCCAAACGAAAACGAAGAACTTCCGGGACAATATCCTTTCACACGTGGTATCCACCCGCTGATGTACCGCAAGCGCCCATTCACAATTCGGCAGTATGCCGGATTTGCTTCACCGGAAGAAACAAATGAGCGCTTTCACTTCCTGATCAAAAACGGGCAAACCGGTCTGAATGTGGCTTTTGATTTATCAACCCAGTGTGGACTTGATTCTGATGATCCGCGGGCACTCGGTGAAGTTGGAAGGGTGGGTATGGCAATTGATACATTAGAAGATTTTGAAATTGCCTTTAGTGGAATTGACCTAAATAAAATAACTGTGTCAATGACAATTAATGGTTCCGCGATTGTCCTCATGGCTATGTATTTCGCCCTGGCAGAAAAAAAAGGGTATGATTTAAAAAATCTCAGAGGCACAGCGCAGAATGATATACTCAAGGAATTTATCGGACGAGGAACATGGATCTTTCCAGTGGATAAAAGTGTGAAACTGGTTGTTGATACCATTGAATACTGTGCAAAAAATGTTCCGAAATATTCTCCTGTGAGTGTATGTGGTTATCACATTCGTGAATCCGGGGCAGATCCCGTTCAGGAAATGGCATATGCATTCTGCATTGCAAAAGCCTATTCCGATGAAACAATCAAACGCGGGATTGACATTGACGAATTTGCTTCCCGGCTTTCGTACAATTTTGATATTTATGGGAATTTATTTGAACAGATTGCAAAATTCCGGGCCGGCAGAAGATTATGGGCCAAAATTATGCACGACGAATACAAAGCTAAAAGAGATGAATCGTGCTGGTTACGAATGATTGCCGGGGGAGGTGGAGCCGGACTAACAAAGGAGCAACCTGAAAACAACATTGCCCGCTCTGCATATTACGCACTCGTCAGCGCTTTATCCGGAACACAGACAATGGCAATCTGCACCTATGATGAAGCCTTCACCATTCCAACTGAGAAAGCTGCAGAGATTGCACTTCGCACAATGCAGATTTTAATTCATGAAGTGGGTGTTTGTGATACTGTGGATCCACTTGGTGGCTCCTTCTATGTAGAAACACTTACAAATCAATTTGAAAATGCCATTCGGGACTCCATGAAAGAAGTGGAAAAGTGGGGAGGTATGATCAATGCAATTACGACGGGTAAAATTCAGGAAGTTGTCTCCCACCAGGCATACGTGCGGGAAAAGGCAATGCAAGACGGCAAAATCCTAAAAGTGGGAGTGAACTGCTATCGCAAAGAAGAAGAAAATCACTCAGTAGAATTCCATCCCTACAATGAAAAGGCGGCCGAAAAACAGTTGGAGAAATTGAAAATGAGAAGGGCTGAAAGAAACAATGAGAAAGTGAAACTAATTTTACAAGTAATTAAGGAAGATGCAATGAAAAACGTCAACCTAATGCCATCCATTATTTTAGCAGTAAAAGAGTATGCTACGGTGGGAGAAATAGTTGGCGTGCTGAAAGAGGTTTATGGAGAATATTCAGAGCCTATTTTCTTTTAAGAATGCTGAAAAGAAAAACAATATTATCACTGGAACAGGCGCTGGCATTGCCATACGCCACACAGCGCTTTGTTCAGTTGGGCTGGAGGGTAATACGCATTGAGACTCCTGCCGAAGGAACTGAAAATGCCGGTGACCCCAACAGATACATTGGCGCTGACCTGGGGTTTCCTGACTTGCACTCCTATTATATCGCTCCCAATGCAGGAAAAGAAGCCATAACAATAAATCTGAAAAAGAAAAAAGGACAAGACCTGCTGAAGAGGATCATTCGTGAATTGAATGCGGATATCTTTATGTGTAATACGCTCCCGATGCGATACGCTCAACTCGGAATTGACTTTGCCGGTTTAAAAATTGCCAATCCGGATTTGATCTGGTGTGGAATTTCTGCATTGGGTCCAGATTATCCGGGTCGTGCCGGCTACGACCCTGCATTGCAGGCATTGCTTGGATATACCTTTCTTACAGGCGAACCTGATAGAATTCCGGTTCCCTGTGGAATTCCAATCATCGATCTGAAAGCCGGTGATGAAGCATTCGCACAGATAATTTTAGCCTTGCTGGAAAATAATACCGGTGGAAAGGAAATAAATATTTCAATGGCTCAATGCGCTGCAAGCTGGCTCATCACAACGCTTCCGCAACTGAACTTTGTGAAAAATGACAATGAACTTTTCCAAAGGAGCGGAAACGAGCATCGCAGTTTTATTCCATGCAATGTGTACCCTACACTGGATGGCTTTGTTTATCTGGCAATTGGAAATGATTCGCAATGGGAAAAATTCGCTTCACATCCTCAAATGGGCGAGGTTTCCCTTTCCAAGCCTGCATGGAGGACTAATGAAGGCCGCATGAAAGAGAAGGAGATAATATATCATGAAATTGGCGAACTCACAAAAAAATTCACAACAAAAACATTTAGTGATCTGTGCTTGTCACTGAATCTCTCGGTTGCACCTGTAAACTCTATAAAGGAAGTTGCAGCTCTTGAATATGTGAAGAACGCAATTATTAAAACAAAACTGCCAAATGGTGAGGAAGCTAAACTTGCCCCACCCTCATTTACTACAGAATATTTGCAGAAAACAAATTTTTTACTGCAATGTTCTCCAAGACTTGGAGAACACAATACAGTTATTCTAAAAGAATGCGGATTGACAGAGTCAGAGATACAACTTTTAAAGACTGAAAATATAATCTGAAATGCTAAGGCAAACCATAGATATACTTACATCATTCGATGAGCCACAAAAGCGCTGTGTGATGGGAAATGTGGCAATTGCCCGTGGGGCGATTGAAGCCGGAGTTGACGGAGTTTTCGCTTATCCCGGTACTCCTTCAACAGAAATTTCGGAGGTATTCAAATTTGTAAATGAATTTCAGAATAAATCTGAAAATGCAGCAAAATACTTTGAACAATCAGCTCATAAAATTTATTTTGAATACAGTATCAATGAAAAAATAGCACTCGAAAAAGCAATTGCATATTCAATCGGTCACCTGAGTGCAATGTGCATTATGAAAAATGTTGGGATGAATGTCGCCTGTGATGCACTCATGAGCATTCCTTATCAAACGATCATGGCACCGCTTGTGATTATTGTTTGTGATGATCCCGGATGTCACTCCAGTTCCAATGAACAAGATTCCAGATACTGGGGCCCAATGGCTTCTGTTCCTGTTTTAAATCCATCAACACCTGCTGAAGCAATCCAGATGACCAAACAAGCATTTCAGCTGTCTGCAGAAATAAAACTTCCTGTCATCGTCCGCACAACAACACGTGTTTCACACTCGAGAAGTGTTATTTCATATGGTAAAATAATTGCTGAAAATCATGCTGCCGGGTTTGACCGCATACCAGAGCACATCAATATTCCGGCCCGCACTTCTGCTGCGCATTCCCGGCTTCTTGATAAACTGAAAAGTAAACCTGTACAAAATCTTCTCATAGAAAGCAGCAGTTGGTCACCAAAATCCGGGAAAGCAAAATTAGGTATTATCACAAGCGGTGCCGGCACCTCCTATCTCAATGAAATTATTTATTTCCAAAAAATTGAAAATAAAGTAAATGTCCTTTCACTGGGAATGATTCATCCGTTCCCTGAAGCAATGGTTCTGGACTTCCTGAAATTAAATTTCAAGAGAATTCTCATCCTTGAAGAATTAGACCCGTTTATTGAAAATGCTGTGAGGGCACTTGCACAAAAAAATAAAATTAAAATTGAAATTTTCGGCAAAGGATACTCTGAACTTGTCTCTGTAGGGGAATTCACCATTGATATTGTTACCAAGACTCTTGAAGATTTCCTGGGTATTTCATTTGGCAAAAAAGGAAAATATCCACTGGAAAATTCAGAAAAATACATTCAAAATATTCCGCTCCGCCCCCCTGTCTTATGCTCCGGTTGCCCGCACCGAGCCACTTTTTACTTGCTGAAACTTGTAATTCCACGGGAACAAAGTGAACTATTAATGTGTGGTGATATTGGCTGTTTTGGCCTTGGTGCGCTCCCTCCTCTTAAAATGATCGACACCATCAACCACATGGGAATGAGCATTTCTATGGCACAAGGGTTGTATCAAGCATTTCACTCACGGAATCAAAGTAAAAAAGTGGTGGCATTGCTTGGTGATGGAACCTTTTTTCATTCCGGTCTTGTTGCTTTGGTTAACGCTGTTTACACGCGCGCCAATATTCTAGTGGTGATATTCGACAATCGGACCATAGGCATGACAGGACATCAGTCACATCCGGGAGCTTCCCAGCATTTGCCAAAATATCATGAAATTGATATTGCTCCGATACTCAAGGGCCTTGGGATTGAGGTCGTGGAAACTTTTAATCCTTTCAGCATCCGTGATGGCTTTACGAAACTTAATAAAGCCATGTCATACAACGGAGTTTCCGTGGTCATTTCAAAAGCACCATGCATATTTCTTCCTGATTTCAAAGAGAAAATTGATAAAAAAATGAAAATTGTAGTGGATGAAAATCTCTGCAATTCTTGTTCAAATCATGAGGATTTGTCACTTGCATGCTCACGGTGCTATGCACCGAAAAATAATTTGTCGCGTGCGCGTGCCAAACTCTTTGCTGATATTTCAATTTCAGGAGATGAACAATTGTGCCCCGCCAATATTTGCAATCACGGATTTTTTAATTCAATCCTAGAAGGGGACTACCAATCGGCTATAGAGGTTGTAAGAGACAAAATGCTATTTGCAAAAACTTGCGGAGATATTTGTCACCGTCCATGCGAATTATTCTCAAACAATCAGGAGGTAGTACCTGTCAAGGCATTGAAGAAATTTGTTTCCGCCATTGATGCAAACTTTCATGATTTCTCAGTTCCAAAATCCAGGGTTAAAAATGCTACGAAGAAAAATAAATCAATCTCAATTATCGGTGCAGGTCCGGCAGGTTTAAGTGCTGCCTATGATTTGGTTCAGGCAGGATATAATGTTGAGATTTTTGATAAAGAAAATAAAGCGGGAGGGATGATAACCTATGCTATTCCTGATTTCAGAATGGATAAAAAAGGTTACGATTTTGAAATCATGCAACTAAATGAAATGGGAGTAAAATTTCATTTTAATAAATCACTTGGAAGGGATTTTACACTTGAAAACCATACCGCTGATTTCGATTCAATAATTCTCGCCATCGGATTTGGCAATTCCAAAGTGCTGGAAACTGTAGAGAAAAACCTTCCTTCCGAGAAATGGCTTGATGCGCTTTCCTTTTTAAAGGCCCTGAATACAAATAAGATTCCATTTGGTGATAGCCCATCTATTTCAGAAGGGAACCTAGACGGAGCTTCAATTCTTGTTATTGGCGGTGGGAACAGCGCTATTGATGCCGCCAGGTCTGCAAAAAGACTGAACCCTCGAAATAAAATTATTGTGTCCTGCATTGAAGTTGAAGAAGCAATGCCTGCATTTATTGAAGAAGTGAAGCATGCCATCTCTGAAGGAATTGCCTTTATACATGATAGCTATATAAAAGAATGCTCGCTCTCAGAAAAGGGAGTAATAGAAGTTAGTCTTCATTCCCAGAGCAGAAATAATTTCCTTCAGGAACTGCAATTTGACTATGTAATTACTGCAATAGGACAACAAAGTGAGCAAACGGCCTTCGAGAAAATCGGTGGCGAAAAAATAGATATGCAGGGAAGAATTAAAAATGAGCAAGGCTATTCAGGATATAAAAATGTATTTGTTGCAGGCGATATTTCTTCAGGTAATCACATGAGTTTAATTGGTGCGATTGCCTCCGGCAAATTGGCTGCGGTCGGCGTACGAAAATGGCTAGAGAATTACAAATACAATTATGAAGGCGAAAAAGCGCTTGCTAAATTGAATAGCGTTGACACACAATCAACCCGAATATTGAAACTTATTGATAAGAATAACCTGAGAAGTGAGGTTGAACAATTTAATCTCTTTCAGGCATGCATGAAATGCAATCATTGCATAGACAATTTCGGTTGCCCTGCAATGATAAAAATAAATGGTAAAGTAAAAATTGATTATGACCGCTGCACCCTATGTGGCTTGTGCATTGATGTCTGCCCCAATAATGCAATACGATGGGAGATGGTGAATGAAAAAGAAATTGAACCTGCAGAAATAAAATGAAAAAAGGATTTAAAAATATAAAAATACTGATAGCCGGCGTTGGCGGACAAGGCATAGTATACCTCACGAATATTATTGCAGAAGCTGCAATGCTAACAAATATCCCTGTTCATGTTAGTGAAATCCATGGACTTTCCCAAAGAGGAGGAGTCGTAACTGCAGGAATAGGATTAGGAATGCATAGCACAGGATTCATCGGCAAATCCAATATTGATATTCTCTTCGGCCTTGAACCACTTGAAACACTACGCTGTATTTCTCATCTCCATAGAAACAGTAGTGTTATTTTTGGAAATAACCGCATTGCACCCTATTCCGTGAATGCACAAATTTCGCAATATCCTGACATAAATGAATTTGTCGACTATCTCAGTGCCCAATGCAAAGAGGTAATATTCATCAATCACTTTCCCAAAAATATTGATGCTGTACTTTACAATGTTTATTTGCTTGGAAGGTCAACAAGAATGAAAATATTTCCATTTAATAAAACAACAATTGAAGCTGCCATTATAAATACTGTTGCTGATTATCACAAAGAAAAAACGCTGGAAGCATTCCGGCAGGGAATAAACCAAATAGCAAAAGCCTGCCAGGAATAAGATTAATATGAAAAAGAAAATTCTGACAAGGGAAGATATTTTTTATCCAATCAATTTCATTCTCAATGGCGAAAATGTTTCCTGCAAACCGAAAGGGGCCACAGTACTATTGGACGTAATCAGGGACCACTTTCAACTAAAAGGAACCAAGCCAGGCTGTAATGAAGGGGAATGCGGTGCCTGCACAGTACTCGTAAACGGAGCTCCTGTTAATTCATGTTTATACTTAGCGGTAAATGCAAATGGAAAAGAAATCACAACCATTGAAGGCTTGGCAAAAGCCAATGGAATACTGGATGAAGTACAAGACGCCATGGTGCGGAATGGTGCAGTGCAATGCGGTTTTTGTACTTCAGGAATGGCCATGACGATAAAGGGACTTCAGAATCAATGCGAACATTCACATCACGTTCCAGGCGAAATTAAAAATGAAAAACCTTCAAGGAATGAAATTAAAAAATGGCTTGAAGGTAATCTTTGCCGTTGCACAGGATATACAAAAATTATTGACGCAGCAGAAGAAATACTGAGCAAAGAAGAATGAAAAAAGAATTAAAAGTTATTGGCAAACCCATTCCAAAACATGATGCCAACATCCGTGTTTCCGGAAAAGCCGTTTATGGGCACGATATAGTTTTAACAAATATGCTCTATGGGGCAATTCTACGTACAGAACATCCTACGGCAGAATTTACAATTGATATCTCAGAGGCAATAAAACTTCCGGGAGTCGTATGTGTGCTCACTGCAGATGATACAGACACAAATAATATCAGCTATAAACGTGATCATCCCATTTTAAAAAAGGGGGAAGTGAACTGTATCCGTGATGAAATTGCTGCTGTTGCTGCTGAAACCAGGGAAATTGCCAAGCAAGCCCTGAAACTGATAAAGGTAAAATATAAAATTCGGAAAGGAATTTATAATCCATTTGATGCGCTAAAGGAAAATGCACCACAGATCAATAAATTCAGTAATGCCAAATTTGAGCATAAAAATATAGCCGAAAAATTTCACTATGAGCATGGGAATCTTGAAGAAGAGAAAAATAATAGCGTAAAAATTGTTTCCAGAAGATTTACACTGCCGCGGATGACACACGCATGCTTAGGCACCAGTAACATTACGGCATCATACAATAATAATGATGGGAAACTTCTGCTTTACAGTTCTACCCAGGTTCCTTTTTTATATCAGCGAGACATGGCACATGCGTTAAAAATGAATCCATCTGATATCAGGATTATTCAACCGGTAATCGGAGGTGGCTTTGGAAGCAAACTGGACATGTACCCATTTGAACCGATCTGTGCCTTACTCTCAATGAAAACGGGAAGACCCGTTCAGATAATTTATTCACGGGAAGAAGAATTTATCGCATCTCCAACCCGCCAGCCAATGATAATTGACCTGACAGCCGGGGTCGATAGAAATGGTCTCTTTACTTTCCGTGAAATAAATATTATTAAAGACAATGGTGCCTATACTTCCTGGGGAGCCACTACTCCATTTGTCATTATGCAGGCATTTTCATCTCTATATAAAATGCCTGCCTGCAAGTTTAATGCTACGGCTGTTTATACAAACAATGTCTTTGCCGGATCATTCAGGGGATATGGAAATCCACAGGCAACTTTCGCCCTGGAGCGGATGATTGATTTACTAGCTTTAGAAATCGGAATGGGTAAAGCAGAAATCAGGCTCTTAAATTCAAATAAGCAAGGTGAAATTACAGGACAAGGACTGCATTTCGAAACCTGCGGTCTCACGGAATGTCTTGAAATAGTTATTGAAAAATCAAAAGTCGGAGACTGCAAAACGGAAAAGAAAAATCCAAAGCGATTTAAACGAGGAACAGGATATGCATCTATGCTTCACGTCGGAGGTGGAGCAAAAATTTACCGTTCGGATGGCTGCGGTACAATTCTGAAAATCGACCCTTATGGATATTGCACAGTCATTACCGGATCTAATGAAATAGGCCAGGGATCAGAAACAATATTAGCGATGATCGCATCAGAAGAATTAGGAATTGATCTAAAAAAAATAAAAGTCATTAATACAGATACAGACGTGAAACCCTGGGATGTAGGGGTGCATGCTTCCCGTACCAGCTTTGTTGCGGGCAATTCACTGCTAGGCGCAACAAAGATTCTGAAAGAAAAATTAACAAAAAAAGCACAAGAACTTTTAGATACAGATGAGACGGAATTGGAATTCACAAACGGACAAATAAAATCAAATGTCTCAGGAAATTGCATTGCATTGGATAAAGTCGTACGTGAAATGCATTTCTCCTACCCGAATGAACCTGCATTTGCATTCTACTTTTTTGAACCTACCAGCCAATTCCAGGATAAAGAATTTAAAGGAAATGTTTCGGGAACATATGCCTTTGCATCACAGGCAATAGAAGTGGAAATAGATATCTATACCGGAAATGTGGAAGTAATAAATGTGTGGGTGGCACAGGATGTAGGAAAGGTGCTCAATCCACTGTTGCTTGATGGACAAATTCATGGAGGGATACTGCAGGGAATTGGTTATGCGCTCACCGAGGAATTAATAATGCATGAAGGAATAATTCAGAATCCTAATTTTCACAATTACAAGCTTCCAACAGCTCCCGACATTCCCGAAATTCACTTTTTCCCTGTTGAAACAAACGACAAACAAGGCCCTTACGGAGCCAAAGGCGTTGGTGAAGCCCCACTTATTCCAACTGCTGCTGCGATTGCAAATGCAATTTGTGATGCACTGAATATTGACATTATTGAATTGCCAATCACTCCGGAAAATGTTTTAAGGGCAATACATAATAACCAAAAGCAAGATTGAAATGAATTTTGAAATTATTAATCCCGGTACGAAGAAAGAACTTCTTTCAGCCATTAAGGGCCTGAAGAATAAAAACTTCAGGTTCGGAGCGGGATATACTGATCTTCTTTTGGACCTGAAAAGAAATCCGATTGAGAACCTTACCGTAATAAACCTTGCAAATATGGAAGATCAGGGTTTTACCAAAATAAAAAGAAAATTACGAATATTAAATCTTGGAGCCGGCGTCACTGCACAAAATATTCTTACAAACGAAGAAATAAAAATTAATTTCAATACCCTGCATGAGGCAGCATTCAATCTTGCATCCACACAAATCAGGCAGGTGGCAACAATTGGAGGTAATTTATGCACAGCTTCACCTTCCGGAGATATTTCCTGTGCTTTAATGGCCTTGGGAGCAACCTGTGAAATCCTGAGTGCAGATAATACAAAACGGAGAATTCCTGTTCATGCTTTTTTTACAGGTGTCCGGTCAACTGCCCTACGAACGCAGGAATTACTATACTTAATTTCTCTTCCCGAAAATCACACTAAGACAAAGAAAATATTCTCCCGATTTTTAAAAATCGGCACCCGAAAATCTATGGAATGTTCAGTTGTTTCCATTGCATATCACATACAAACAGAAAATGATGGAAATATTATCAGTGCCGGAATTGCAATCGGTGCTTCAGCTCCAACCATTCGATTCACAGAATCAGCGTGCCAGTTCTTGCTTGGAAAAAATATTTTTAAAATTTCAGACCATGACATTGCGAGATTTGCCGAATTGATCTTAAGTTATGCTTCACCAATTTCCGACATACGCGCTACAGCCTGGTATCGAAAAGAAGCCCTATACAACATCAGCAAAGGAATTCTTGAAGACCATTTTCCTAATGAAAAATAATAGATCACAACCGGTTCGCCTAAATGCGAATGAAAATTTCTATGGATGCTCCCCAAAGGTGCAACTAGCCATAAAAAAAGAATTAAAATACATCCATTTATATCCCTCTCTTCCGGTGAAACTGGAGGAAAAATTAGCAAATCTTCTCTGCGTCAAGCCGGAAAATATTGTTCTTGGTGCAGGCTCAGTAAGACTGATTGATGGAATAATTCAAACTTTTGTTGATCCCGACGGCGAAATTATAATATTTGAACGCAGTTTCATTGCCTATGAGCAACTCGCCGCCACTTATCGAAGAAAATATCTTCTGTCCAGACAGCGCAATTTTGTTTGCGACATCAATAATATATTCCCGCTCATAACGGAAAATACAAACGTCATCTTTATAGCAAACCCCAACAATCCAACCGGAACAATTATATCTCACCAGCAACTGGTAAATCTTTTGAGCAACATTCCTGAAAACATTATCGTGGTAATTGATGAGGCATATTGTGAATACGTTACTGACAAATCATTCCCTAATTCCCCCTCTCTCCTTGCAAAACATCCAAACCTTATCATTTTACGGACATTCTCCAAAATATATGGGCTGGCAGGACTTAGAATTGGTTATGGAATAATGAGTTCGGAAATGGCTGCTGCTTTAAAGAAAAACCGCATCCCGTTTTTTATGAATTCGCTTGCGGAAAATGCGGCAATAGCAGCATTAAATGACAATAAATATATGTCTTCCTGTGTAATACAAAATTCGAAAGAGCGGGATTACCTATATAAAAAGCTAAAACAATCCGGATTTAATGTTATTCCTTCACAAGCCAATTTTCTTTACCTTTATTTCAACTCCGAGGAAGTGAAAGAAAAACTGTTTGGAAAGTTTATTGAAAATGGTTTGCTAATTTGTAACTTAAAGGTTTTCGGACAGGGGAAGTCATTACGGATATCAATGGGCAATATGAATCTCCGCAAAAAAATAATTAAATGCATTTCATAATGCAATCAATAGCCATGTTGTACAGAACTTCAAGCACTAAAAAATATTAAACAAAAATAAAAATGAACAATGCAATTAAAATGCTTTACGATGAACACAATATTATTGTTAATTCACTGGATGTTGTAAACTGGGCATCATCCCTAATTGGGAAGGATGATGAAGAATACGAAAGAACGATACATCAACTTATTAAATTTTTTCGCCTATATGCCGATCAGTTTCATCACCACAAAGAAGAAGAAATACTATTTCCTGAAATGGATAAAAAAAACGAATTGCTTGGAGGCGGAATGCTTAAGGAAATGCTTGATAATCATGAGGACTTCCGTGAACATATCCTGAACATTGAGAAAAGTCTTAATAATCGAAAGTATTCTGAGGCGCAGGCTGAACTTGAAAAATACGTTGAGTCTTTACTGGACCACATTGCGGTCGAAAATGATGAAGTTTTTCAAATAGCTGAAACACTTTTTACTGATGATGAGCTTGATAAAATAAATCACCGTTTTCAGGATTGCGACAGGGAATTGGGAGATAAATTAAAAGAAGAGTTAGAGGATCTCATCGGCTCTTTGAGAAATAAAATAGTATTGAAATAGCAGACTATGCAATTTGTATTGACGCTAAACCAATAAATTGCACTTCCAAAATATTATACCGGCTATGGATCAAATACATTACAAAAGGTTCGTCCTTGCAAAAGATAATTTTTACTCAGATCCCGGAAAAGTTTACCGGGAAGCTATGAAAGCGGATTATTATGAGCCAAGATTTTATACGGGGCTCCGAAGTAAAACCGTTTATCATGAACCCGGAATAAAATTAAAACTTGAAAAAATAATTGGCATTAAAATTACGCGTTGGGATACTGATCCAACGGATGAGAACGGCGTTTTCTATCAGGGCCTTTCTGCAGGAAAAAAGAAAGAAGTTCCGGGAGTGCATTCTGATACACCTTACAACGACATCACAGTGGTTATATACCTCACACCGGATCTGCCTTTCGACTGTGGCACTTCACTCTGGATGCACAAACAGACAAAGCTTTGCGATCCTCCCAATGTAAAAACAGCTAAGGAATTCAAGATGAGCATATCAGCACTCAGAGAACAATTTGAAATAGAAAGCAAGAACAGAAAAAAGTGGGTTGAGATTGATCGTGTTGGTTACAGATACAATCGCATGGTAGCATACCCTTCCGGTATTTTACACTCTGCAACCAATCATTATGGTGGATCACTTTATGATGGGCGTCTCTATCAGACTTTCAGGATCGGAGTGGATTGGAACAGCTTGAAAATGTTTAAAGCCTGAAAAATGAATTACCCAGCCAGGACAAGAATACTTGCCTCGAATTTCACTAATCCCCACAAATAAATTCATTTAGGGAAACAGTTTCGGTGTAACTCATAAAAAAGTTGCCACAGAATAACAGATTTAGTGCAGTCAGAAAATCTAATCTGTGAATCTGTGGCAATATATGTTCAGAATTTCCGAAGCTAACCTGCGTAAATTTCCTTTGCATAAATAAGTGCAAGGCAATAAGAATTTTATCAACTTAAATAGCATCCTAGCATTTCATTTTTCTACGCCGAAAAACCGCAGGAGCAATTCCTGGTATTTATACAAGTTAACTGGCTTGGTACTGATCATTTGCTTTAATAATTTCAACTTATCTATTTCATCTAAATGAAAAGCCTCAGCCCATAAAGCAACCTCCTGCAATACCTGTTTTTCAGAATTATTAAGACGTTCAACCAAGCCGGACTTCTTTCTAAACTTTAGCACTGACTCTTGTGAAGCTTTTAAACGGTCTCCATTGTAAACCTGTTGAATGGTCTTGATTACTTTGGAACTAATGTCAGGAACTTTAGCTGGATTTTTCTTACCTAACTGAAGAACCATAGTACTCTCAGTAAACCGGATTAAAACCTCCTTCTTCGTACGGTAATCACGGCTCCTGCTAATTTTACCGTACTCCATTTCTGCAATAGTGGAGAGCCTTTTATCTGAAGGTCTGAAGCCATACCTGTAATAAAACCAAAAAGCTCCTGAAGCAATTCCTTCAGGATTATCCAATCCGAATTGATATGGTTCCACCTCAAAGTAGCTGATATCAAAAACCTGAATGAATACCCGCAACAACTGGCACATCATGTAACCAGACTCCCCTCCCCTGAAAGATTCAAAAATATTGATGCCGAAATTTGCGCTTTCACCAAACACCCAACTTCCTCCGTAAGCTGCAGGGAATCCATTCTTGAACAATGTATATCCCACATAGGATTCCAACGGAAGCTGCCGTCCGGGAACCATTCCATAGATCGCTACAGAAATTCCCCGCTCCAAATGGTACAGTCTGAAAGAACGGGGATCCATATAAGTGACAGGATCTGTCTCCCTATCGGTGAGTGCCATAGAATTCTTCACGACTGCAACGGCCATTTTCAATTGAGCGGCACTCAATGATTCAGGTTCAGGTAACATGCTATCAAACAATTTCCTGTGGTCAAAAGACTTAGATAAATCACTGTGAAAATAGGAATAACGTATTGGTAACCGGTTATAGAGCAATGAAAAATCTTTACTCTCACTTGTAAAACTTGTATACAACCCCAGTCCGTCAAAAAAATGATCTTTAATGTATGGCGTCTCATTTAATTTTGTAAGCTCATTCATGATAAATGAAATGCGGTTTTGCTTCTTTACTAAAAGCACGTCAAGCAAATCGGCGTCTCTGAGTCCTGCAGTTGTTTCGCTTTTTTCCATTGATGGAAGCGTCAATTTCAAAACTTCATTTAACGTAAAACTTGTATTTTCAAAACGATCAATATCTATCTTCAATTCAGGCTTTTCAATCAACCACCGCAAAAAGTCATGAGAAAATGAAGAAGCGTATTTTGTAAAAGGAAGGCCGGAATTAATAAGTTCCTTTTCAAATTTTATTTTATTCTTTTTGAGGATGCTTGTTAACCTCGCTAATTCTCGCTCTGCTTTTGAAAGCAAATCGGCATCACCCGGATAAGCACATAGAAAAAGCAACGTTTGCGAATAATTAACAAGCGTCTTCAAGCCACTCAAATGCATTTCAGCCAGCGTGTCCAGACATGTAGATTTTTCAATCCTGCTGCCTTCATCAAACCGATTGCAAAGCAGTCCAAGTTTTTTAATCAGGCTATTAATGTTTCCTTTCATTCAATTTTACAAGTTTTTAAAACTATCATTCCAGAGATCCCCAAAAGATGACATTTATCATCAAATAATTGACAATAATCATGTTTTATATCCATTCAACGAAGTTAATTTGGAAAAATTTAAAAACCAACCTGTAATGCCATTCTATCAGCGCTCCGGTAAAATTCCTTCAAAACGTCATACTGCATACCGTAAAAATAATGGTGAACTTTATCAGGAAGAATTAGTTGGAACTCAAGGATTCAGTGGCCTTAGTTCACTTGTTTATCATTTATTCCCTCCAACACAGGTGAGGCAGGTTGGAAAACCCCATTCCGTTCAGCCGAAAATTGCAGATGATAACAACATGCGAAACCTGAGTTTCCAAGGCTTTGAGATTCCGGCTGAAGAAGATTATATCAAAAGCAGGAAAACTCTTTTTATAAACAGCGACATGCAGATTGGTCTGGCTGCGCCTTCTTCAACAGCTTCCTATTTTTTCAAAAATGCTGACGCTGATGAAATGATTTTTATCCACAAAGGATCAGGCACTTTGAAAACCATGTTCGGCGCTATTCCATTTGAATATGGAGACTATCTGCTTATTCCCAGGGGAACAGTGTACAAACTTGAACTCGATTCTACTGACAACCGCTTTCTATTCATTGAATCGCATGGGCCTATTACAACACCAAGAAGATATCGCAATGACTTCGGACAAATGCTGGAACATTCACCATTCTGTGAAAGAGATATCAAAATTCCGGAGAATCTGGAAACGCATGATGAAACCGGTGAGTTTTCAGTGATGATCAAAAAGAAAGGCACCATCTTTCCATATGTTTACCAAAACCATCCATTTGATGTTGTTGGTTGGGATGGATATCATTTCCCGCTTGCATTTAACATCAATAACTTTGAACCGCTTACAGGTCGTATTCACATGCCTCCTCCTATTCACCAGACATTTGAAGGAAGGAATTTTGTTGTGTGTTCATTCGTTCCGAGGATGTATGATTATCATCCTGAAGCCATCCCTGCTCCTTATCACCATAGCAATATTGACTCAGATGAAATTCTCTATTACGTAGAAGGTGATTTCATGAGTCGCAACAATATCCAGCCAGGTCAGCTTACGCTTCACCCTGCCGGAATTCCACATGGCCCGCATCCGGGAGCCATTGAAAGAAGCATTGGAAAAAAAGAAACCAATGAACTGGCAGTAATGATTGATCCGTTTAATCCGGTAATGATTACCGAAACGGCCCTGGAACTCGAATTACCGGAATACTATCTTTCATGGAAAGGAAAAGAAGAAAATAAAATAGAAGTTAATTCATAAAATATCAAAAATAAATAACCAAATGGGTGCTGCAGATTTAACTTCAGTAAAAAACTACAACTATTCAGCGTCAACCAAAATATTTGACAAAGCACAGGATTTCCTACCGATCAATGGCACAGACTATGTAGAATTATATGTTGGCAATGCAAAGCAGGCAGCGCATTATTACAAAACGGCCTTCGGTTTTCAGGACCTTGCATACTCCGGTTTAGAAACCGGAATGCGTGACCGAACATCCTACGTATTACAGCAAGGCAAAATAAAACTCATACTTACCACTCCTTTTGATAAAGACAGCGATATTGCAAAACATTTAAATAAACATGGTGATGGGGTAAAAGTAATTGCGCTATGGGTAAATGACGCCTATGATGCATTTAAACAAACTACATCAAGAGGGGCTTTACCCTATCTGCAACCCGAAACCATTCAGGATAATGACGGAACCATTCGCAGATCCGGAATTCATACTTATGGAGATACCGTACATTTTTTTATTGAGAGAAAAGATTACAAGGGAATTTTCCTTCCCGGATTTGAAAAATATGAGTCATCCTACAATCCTGTTTCAACAGGATTGAAATTCATAGACCACATGGTTGGCAATGTGGAAATGGGAGCCATGAATAAATGGGCTGAATTTTATGGCACCGTGATGGGCTTTGCCAACCTGGTAACATTTGATGACAAAGACATTTCTACCGAGTACACCGCTTTAATGAGCAAGGTTATGAGCAATGGCAACGGCTACATCAAGTTTCCGATCAATGAGCCCGCTGCAGGAAAGAAAAAATCACAGATAGAAGAATACCTGAATTTTTATGACGGCCCGGGATGTCAGCATATTGCAGTTGCAACTGATGACATTGTTTACACCATTTCCGAAATGCGCAACCGCGGCGTAGAATTTTTACATGTTCCGGGAAATTACTATGACACTGTTCGTGAGCGCGTGGGAATAATTGAAGAGGACATGGAAAAACTAAAATTACTTGGCATCATGGTTGACCGTGATGAAGAAGGGTATCTGCTTCAGATTTTTACGAAACCCGTTGAAGACCGACCAACGTTATTCTTTGAGATTATTCAACGCAAAGGAGCAAAATCATTCGGCAAAGGAAACTTCAAAGCATTGTTTGAAAGCATTGAAGCAGAACAAGCCCGCAGAGGAACACTTTAACGTTATTTACATCGATGAAAAGAAACAATGTTGCTTTTTATTTCCTGTATGCAGCATTGCTCTCTCTCATACTTGGACTTATTTTCGGGCTTGTTGGAGGACTGCAATACATCCTTCCTGATTTTTTAAAAGAGGCATTATCATTTACCAGGACAAGGCCCTTGCATGTTTCCCTGGTCATTACCTGGATATTTACAGCTGCAGCGGGTGGTGTTTACTATTACATTCAGCTTATTACCGGAAAAAAATTATGGAGTGAAAAACTGGTATGGTTCCATTTTGTACTGTTTATCATCACCGGAACGTGCATCATTTTTTGCTATCTTACCGGTAGGTTTGGCGGGCGTGAATATTTTGAATTTCCTCCCATTCTGTCGGTACCTATACTTGTAACATGGATCTGCTTTGCCATCAATTTTTTTAAGACACTGAAACCGGGATTAAAGCATGCCCCTGTCTATGTGTGGATGTGGAGCACCGGCGTTATCTTCTTCATTCTTACATTGATCGAGCAGTACCTGTGGATGATTCCCTGGTTCAGGGACAATATGATCCGCGACATTACCGTTCAATGGAAATCCATGGGAGCAATTGTCGGATCTTGGAATCAACTGGTGTATGGTACGGCATTCTTTATCATGGCAAAAATTTCAGGAAATGAAAAAGTTGCCCATTCACCATTGACCTTCTTTTTTTATTTCCTGGGCCTGACCAACCTGATGTTCAACTGGGGACATCACACGTATATCGTACCATCTTCTCCTTACATCAAAAATATCGGATACATCGTCAGCATGACAGAACTGCTGATACTAGGCAATATCATGTTGAACTGGAAAAAAACAGTCAGTGAGGCACAGAAAAATTTTCACCACGTTCCGTACCGCTTTCTGGCTGCTGCTGATATCTGGATTTTCCTGAACCTTGCATTGGCTATCGCCATCAGCATCCCTGCTGTCAATTTGTACACACATGGTACACATATAACAGTTGCACATGCCATGGGTGCTACGATCGGCATCAATTCAATGATTTTGTTTGCATCACTTTTCTTTATTGCAGAACAGGAAGGAACACTTTTCGAAAGCAAGAAGAAAAGAATCAGTACCGGATTCTGGATTGTCAATATCTCACTACTTGTTTTCTGGATTGCACTTATCGGAGCAGGCATTTCAAAGGCAGTTGAAACACTTTCGCAGACTCCTTTTTCAGTAATGATGCAAAAATTAGCTCCCTATTTTGGCGCATTCACTGCTTCAGGTGCAGGAATTCTCTTAGGAATAACATTCATTACAATTCCATTAGCCGGATTCTTATTTACCCGAATTCGAAATAAAATCCATACATAATTACCTTCAATGGAATATTCATCCGATGGCGCTATCATTCAACACATTTTTTTGTACCGAACATTGAATTCGTTTTCATAACTATTTCTAAATCCGTTATATCTCCATAAATATTTTCCGTACTTTGAGTTAATTATTTGCATGGCAGAAACTTTAAATATATTTCATACTCTTCTGAATCAAGAAGTCTATTCTTCAGGACATATCAAGTCATTTCCTGCGGATACGGTTATTCTCAACCTTCATGCATACGTCAAATCTATCCCGATAGTACTCTCAGGTAGTATCAAAGTAATAAGGACCGATGATGAAGGGCGGGATATTTTTCTCTACTACATAAAGCCCGGAGAAAGTTGCATCATGTCGTTCCTCGCAGGCCTTCATAATGATACCAGCAAAATAAAGGCTATTGTAGAAGAGGATGCAGAGGTGCTCTTGATTCCTGTCAGCAAAGCAAGTGAATGGATACAAAAATTTCCTGAGTGGACAGATTTTATTTTTACATTGTACCAAAAGCGCTTTGAAGAATTACTGGAAGTAGTCAATGCCGTTACTTTTAAAAAATTAGACAACCGGCTGTTGGACTTTATAAAAAAGAAATGTGAACTGATAAAAAGTAAAACACTTGCAATAACTCATGAGCAATTGGCTAATGAAATGGGAACCTCCCGCGTTGTGGTTTCACGGCTCCTCAAACAGATGGAATATGAGGGTCTGATAAAATTAGGCAGGAATAAGATATCAGTTTTCTAATCTTTACACTTGTGCAACAGCCCCCCACCAAGGATATTCTTTTTGTTAGCATTCAACTCTTGCTATTTTTATGCTATTTCCTTTCTCCACTCCAAATTTCATTTCAGCCGCATCAACTTTTCAAATATCTTGCTTTGGTTATATTTATTATTGGTTTTCTGATTATTCTGACCGCAATCCTTCAACTTAGTAAAAACCTGACACCGTTTCCAACACCCAAAGCAAACGGCACACTCATACAAACAGGTCTCTATAAATTCGTCAGGCACCCCATCTATTCAGGTATCTTCCTATCAGCGGTAGGGTATGGCATTTTTGATGGTTCTGTCTGGAAAATAAGCATTGGATGCGGACTACTAATATTATTCTATTTCAAATCTAAATATGAGGAAAACCAGCTCGTGCGAAAATTTCCGTATTACGTCGTTTACAGAATGAAAACAGGACGGTTTTTCCCATATTTTATAATATTATCCGTTATGTAACAAAAGTAGCTGTACACCAATCCAAACAACAGTAATTTTGGCGCATAATTAAAGCCTTAAAAATATAAGTTTTATGAAACCAAACCTACATTCAGCAGACAGGACTATGCGTATTGTTATTGCAGCAATCATCGCTTTAATTTATTTTACAGATGTCATTTCAGGTACAACAGGAATTGTTCTTATGATTGTAGCAATAATTTTTGCATTGACCGGTGCAATAAATTTCTGCCCTATCTATTATGGACTTGGTATTTCAACAAGAAAAAAAGAGGCATAAATTGGAATTTATTATCAAACATAAACTTACGCTCATTGGAATAATTGCTGGAGCGTTGGCAGGCTACTTATACTACCATTTTGTAGGATGTTCGAGCGGAACCTGTGCAATCACCTCAAAACCATTGAACAGCACATTGTATGGGGCTATGATGGGCGGGATGCTTCTTAATATTTTTCAAAAACAAAAATCTAAACAGAAGTAAGAAAATGATCTTTATTAGACCTTTTATTATATTATTCCTTTCTTATATCAGTTTTGCATCGGCACAAACTGCTCCATTTGACATTTATCTTGAACCATTGAATATCACCGGACTTCCGGGCATTCAGTCTTATGCTTTCGGACAGCATGATGGAAAGTGGTTAATTATCGGGGGCAGAACAGACGGACTTCACCGCAGACAGCCATTCGCAGCGTTCGATGTTCCCGGCCAAAACTCTAACATTTTGGTTGTTGATCCAATTAATCAACAAATCTGGTCTGCATCCTTAACGAGTTTGCCGATCGGGATGCAAGAACAATTGAGTTCTACCAATATGGAATTCTTTCAACAGGATAGTATGTTGTATTGCCTTGGCGGCTATGGCTATAGCAATACAGCTGCAGATCACGTAACATACGGGAATCTCACTGCCATTAATGTTCCATTGGTTATTAATGCAATTATTAATGGAAGCCCATTTAATTCTTTCATTCGCCAGATTATGGATGCTCAGTTTGCAGTTACAGGTGGAAGGCTCGAGAAAATATACAATACATGGTTTTTAGTTGGTGGTCAAAACTTTACAGGAGAGTATAATCCCATGGGTGGGCCAACCTACACGCAACTTTATTCAAATCAAATACGAAAATTTCTTTTGAGTGACAATGGCTCTGTAATCACAGTGACTCACCTGGCCGCAATTACAGACACCGTTAACTTACACAGGAGAGATTACAATGTAATACCACAACAATTGCCAAATGGCCAGGAGGGTCTTACTGCTTTTTCCGGTGTTTTTCAGGCAACTGCCGATATTCCATACTTGAATTGTGTTAACATTGATAGTGCTGGTTATTCTGTGAATAATTCCTTTTCTCAGTACTACAATCATTATCACTGCGCCACTATGCCAGTTTATAGTGCGGCGGTAAATGAAATGCACAATATTTTCTTCGGTGGCATTGCACAGTATTATGACAGTTCAGGCATCCTTGTACAGGATAACAATGTTCCATTTGTTAAAACTATTGCCCGTGTAACCAGAGACGCTGCCGGTACGATGACCGAATATAAATTACCGGTTAATATGCCATCTCTGTTAGGTGCCAGCGCCGAATTTATTATCTCTGATGGCTTGCCGCATTATTCCAATCATGTATTGAATTTGGACGCAATGGCAGACGATACAACTCTGGTTGGATTTATCTACGGAGGCATTAACAGCAGTGCAGCGAATATTTTTTTCTCGAACACCGGCACGCAAAGTTCAGCGTTTGATCAGCTACTTAAAGTATATATAATCAAAAATACCAATACCGGAATTCATCTCATTAACAACCAGAGCAAGGGAAGCCTGAAAATGCAAACGTACCCCAATCCGAATACCGACAGATTTACGGTCAGGTTTAACCTTGAAAAGCAAGAAGATGTTTATCTTACCATTTTTGATGCAAAAGGAAAAAAGGTAAAATCATATAAACTGGAAAATTTATCATCAGGGCTGAATGAAGTTCTTGTCGATTCAAAAACCATCTCTTCCGGAGGAACATACACAATATCGATTGAAACAGCTTCTGAGAAAGCCACGCAAAAAATTATTATCAATAAATAGTATAAAAATGACAACAGATCAAATCATCAAAGAAAAAAAAGGAACCATCGTAGATGTGCGCACCCCTGCTGAATTCATGGGCGGAAATGTAAAAGGATCGATCAACATTCCATTGCAGGAAATCCCAAAAAGAATGGAAGAAATAAAAAGTTTTAAGCAACCATTGGTCTTATGCTGCGCATCCGGTGGAAGAAGTGGTCAGGCGCATGGCTATCTTGCACAGCAAGGAATTGAATGCTTTAATGCCGGTTCCTGGCTGGATGTAAATTATCATCAATCACAACCAAACAAATAAACTATGTTAAATAAAATAAAACAATTGCTTGGCTTCGGACCTCAGGCAGATTTTGCTGCTCTTGCAAAAAGTGGCGCCCAGATCATTGATGTGCGAACCAAAGATGAATATCAGCAAGGGCACATTAGGGGATCTGTGAATCTTCCACTGCAAACGCTTCAGAATAATTTAACAAAAATAAAAAAAGACAAGCCCGTCATTACTTGCTGTGCTTCCGGAATGAGAAGTGCATCGGCAAAGGGAATTTTAATATCTAATGGTTATACAGAAGTTCACAATGGCGGCGGATGGAGCAGCCTTAAAAACAAAATCAACTAATATGGAACCACACTTTTATAATGTAGATGTAAACTGGAGCACTGACCGCAAAGGCGTTATGTGTTCACCCGAATTAAATTCTCCACAAGGAAGTTGTATCGAAGTTGCAACACCACCGGAATTTCCAAAAGGGATGCCGGGAATCTGGTCACCTGAACATTTATTTACTGCAGCTGTGAGTAGCTGCCTGATGACTACATTTTTATCCATTGCAGAATTTTCAAAACTGAACTTCACAGGATTCAGTTGCAAATCAAAAGGCAAATTGGAACAAGTGGAAGGAAAATTTCTCATGACAGAAATAATCCTTGAACCAACAGTTACCATTACTGATGAAAAGGACAGAGAAAAAGCAATACGTGTATTGCAAAAATCAGAAAACGCCTGCCTGATTTCGAATTCCATCAAATCTAAAATTACGATGGTACCGGAAGTAAGAATAGCGTAAGCTGTATATCATAACAACCAGGCGGTCAATGGTAAATGAAAGTCAGTGATTTTCTTTTGAACATGACAAAAATCATACTAATTATTTGATGGTGGGAATAAATTACCACCTTGAATTTTGAACCGAAACACTTACTGTATTTGGCCTCTGTCTTCCTGTCAACCCTTGTAGGTTGCAGCAAGGATAAAACCTCTCCTGACATGAGAGGTTATCCGGAAGAAATTGGCAGCATCATCATTGCCAGATGCGCAGTGGACGGCTGTCACAACACACAGAGCCATGAAAATGCATATTTACTGAACCTGTCATCATGGGATGATCTCTTTACAGGAAGCAAGGGAAACTCCACGGTGATCCCATACCGGCCTGACCAGAGTTTTCTTTTTTATTCAATCAATACCTTTCCTGACCTTGGACCGGTGCTGCCTCCGGGTATGCCTGTGAACGGACAGAGCCTTACAAAGGATGAAGTATTGAAGTTCCGGGATTGGATTGCACAAGGCGCACCTGACAAATCCGGGTATGTAAAATTTTCTGAGCATCCTGAGCGAAAGAAAATTTATGTGATTAACCAGGGATGCGATCTCATTACGGTGTTTGATGAAGAGAGCAAACTGGTGATGCGCTGCATAGATGTTGGAAGCACTGATCAGATTGAATCTCCTCATGATATCATTGCATCACCTGACGGAAAGAGTTGGTTTGTTTCTTTTTATTCTGGAAATTTTATCCAGAAATTTGACGCAGCAACTGACCTGAAGACGGGTGAATTGCAACTTAACCAGATAAGCTGGCACTCGATGGCAATCAGTGGTAATTCTAAAGTTGGAATGGCTGTACATTGGGAGGTGAATGGCACAATTGAAATTTTTGATCCGGCAACGATGCAGGAAATTTCAATTTTCGGACTCGAATATTTTCCTCATGGCTGTGCACTAAACCATGACGGAACGCGCGCATATGTTACTGCGCAACAGGGAAATTACATTACCAGAATCAAACTGGATAACCCTCAAGCACCTGAATTTGATTATGTAATTCTTCAACCCGGAGAATTTCCAACTCCCAATGGAATCTACAAACCCTACGAAGTTGACTTTTCTCCTGACTATTCTAAATACTATGTGATGTGCCAAGGCACCAATGAGGTCAGGATTTTTAATGCATCAAATGATTCTTTAATCGGAATTGTACCGACAACCGGTGTCCCACAAATGATTTCCTTCTCCACAAAATTTCCATATGCTTTTGTTTCCTGCATGGAGGACAGTGCGAACGGGCAAACAACAAGCTCCGTTGATGTTATTGACCTTAATACAAATCAGGAAATAAAAGTCATCGCCACCGGATATCAGCCTCGCGGACTTGTAGTAGATGATGATAATTCATGCGTATGGGTTGCGAACAGAAATATTTCGGCCGTCGGTGCCGCGCCACACCATACTACTTCCTGTGGAGGACGAAACGGATACATCACCTTGATTGACATGAACACGCTGACACTCATCTCCGGATGGCATACAGAAGTTGCCGTGGATCCTTATAGTGTTACATTGAGGAAATAACTTCGACAGACAGAAACATATTCTATATAGCCAACTTTCTCAATTTTTCAATATCATGTATTTCAAGCTGCTTTCCGGCAACAGAAATCAACTTTTGTGATTGCAATTCAGAAATAATCTTTGAAACCTGCTCCTTTGTAGTACAGGCAAGATTTGCAATTTCCTGACGACTCAAGCTAAGTTGAATTGATGCAGCACTCTCTTCCATCTCATAAATAATCAGTAATGAATCTATAACTCTTTTTTTTACCGGATATGTCGCAAGCTTCAGGAAACGATCATCAGACTTCTGCAACTCCAGCGTTAGCATTGAAAGTAACTCGAAGGTTAAGTCGGGAGATTTTTTTATGATCTCTATGAATGTATCATTGCGGATATAACAAAGCATAACCTCAGAAATTGCCATGGCGGAAACTTTTCCGTCCTTGTCTCCTTCCAACGTTGATAACCCAAGCAAGTCTCCACTCTTTGCAAACCGGAGTATCTGCTCATTACCTGCTGAACCTGACTTATATATCTTTACCTTCCCGCTTTTTATAAAGTAAATCCCCTTTGTGAGATTGCCTTCCAGCAGGATCCTTTGTCCTTTGTTATAATAATACACATGTTTGGAGTCCGATATACTATCCAGACATTCCTCTGAGCAATTTTTTAATACTGAGCAATCCTTTATTGCGCAATCATTACACCTGACTGTTACCCGATTTGCAAACTGCTTTCGCTCCTTTGATGTCATCTTATTTATTGGCCGACCTAAACATATAATGTTCAATATTAATTCAAATAAAATGAAAATTAATATTTATTAAAATGACCTTTGTCATACTTCTAAAAATATAAATGCCACCTTGAACGGCAACATCTACACTGCTGCGAGGGATAAGCTAAGGAATAGCATCGCTACACCGGCAATAAAGAACAGAAATATGTAATAAAAACCAGCCCTCACAGAGGTGAGTTTCATTCTGGCGAACTTGTTAATAAAGATGGAAAACAGCAGTGCCACAACTACACCAATAATCGAAATGATGATAAGGTTGTTACTCATTATAATTCAGCTAAAGCAATGTCTAATTATTCCTTGCACCTTGCCACATCCATTGCCTGATTGAATCAATCTGCGATGTCAGCGGATATGGTGATTCCGGTGGCATTCTCTCTAACACACCTTCCAGATGCTGCATCAACCTACTATTTCCTGGATCTACTGTATCTACATAAGGTGCACTTGACCCATCCGTCCAGAGTTCGGTATAAGCAACTCCCTCCTGGAGGTCTAAAAATGGATGGCTTTGATTGTGGCAACGAGTACAAAACTCATCAAATATTGGCTGAACGTAGAGTCCGAAATGAATAAATGTATCAACTGGATCTACAGGCACAATCGGCTTGATAATGACCGGCCCCTTATCCTTTTCGCAGGAAAATACCAGCAGGATTGAACCAACTATAAGCAAATACAATATTTTTTGTTTCATAAGTTTTTCTTTTGTTTTTTCTTATTCCAGAATGTCCGCTTCATATTGAATCCAAATGCCAAGCTCCCTTTTCTATAGTCAGAGCTTTCATTGGCATATGCAAATTGTTCGCTCAACTCCTTGGTTGAAGTAATCACAATTTGAAAAACATGACTCACCGTTCCAAACTCAACTGCAATGGATGCAGGGTAAATGCCACTGGCAGGTCTGTTATTGAAACGATATGCATATTCAAAAAGCAATGATGAATTCAATCCTAACTTAACTGCTCCACTCACAGGACATGCCACCGAATAATTTTCCTCTCCTGCTGGCACCAGGTTTCTGTAAATAAATACCGGAGTTACCTGTAACGAGATAACATCACCAAAATTTCGTGAACAAATTATCTGTGAATTGTAGCTCAACCGGTGATTGAATTTATTTTCAAATGGCGTAACACCATCATCAAAGAAAGAATATTTAGCGACTGTGGGATCAGCATCGGTATTAATCGCAATATTACTATATGCCGCTACTGAAAGTGGTGTTGAATTATCCGACGTCTGTTGAAAAATCAATCCCTTGATTTCAGCATCATATGTTTTGCCATTTTTAGCCCTGCCCAAGCCGATGCAAATTGATTTTGTAATTGGAAATACAAAACTGAAACGGATATTGGCAATACCATCCATCCCTAAAAACTCCGTAAGCAGAGTTCTATCCATTTCAACAAAACCGAAACGGTGCCGAATATAAAATTCAAATCCGCCAACGGGAGGCATCTGAGTTGTTTGTGCATTAATTACAAGCGGAGCACGGAATGAATAAACCGGCTCCTTGTCATTTTCAAAAAAATCCTGCGCGTTAACTATGTTTACGCCAAGTAGAAGTATGACTAAGATAAATAATTGATTTTTTTTCATTGATTTTACTATTTTACACTATTGGATGAAGCTCCAAGATGCCTGATAAATGCTACCAACGCCCATCGCTGCTTTGATGTTAGCGTTTTACCATAAGGCTGCATAGCACCTCTTCCGGTACTTATTTTCCAGTAAATATTTCCATCTGTCTGCTTTTGAACTTTTCCGCTTGTATGATCTGCCGGCCTGGGATTAATGGCAACCGCAGCCGGACCATTGCCTTTTCCATCGAGACCATGGCAACTCCAGCACATGTTCTCATATACCTTCTTACCTTCTGCAATAATTTTAGAGTTTGAAATTAATGAACTCTTTAATGTATCTGTAGATGCAGGGGCTTCCCATTCTGTTTGTGCGGTTGTTACTTCAACTGACAGCAGCATTACAAATATTAAGAAATCCAAATATTTAAATTTTTTTTTCATATTTATTTTTGAGCCATAGGAAACAAATTCAATTTGTTTCCCGAAATCAAGTCAAGCGCTATCAACGAATTCCTGTGATCCGGATGCTGCATAAGAATTTTATTAAGCAAACCGACAGCCCTTTCCTTCTCGCCTTTGGCGTAATAGGCCATGGCTATGTTGTATTGAATTTCATCATTGTTTTTTTGCAATTCCAATAATCGGTAAAGGTGAACCAGTGCTTTGTCGTAATTCTTCATCTTCAGATAAAGCACACTCAGGTTATTCTCCAGCAAGGGTGAATTGAAATAAAATTTTTCAGCCTCCAATAGATTGACTTCAGCTTCTACGAATTTATTCATTCTGACATAAAGTATTCCAAGGGATTGCAATGATTCAGCATTCATTGCATTCTCGCCAATAGAACGTTTATACCATACCGTAGCTTCAGAATTTTCCTGAGCCCTTTCACTAATCTGTCCAAATAACATATATGCTTCACTACGGATAAGACAATCACTATTGGTTTCTCCCTTTGATCTTTCAAAAATATTTTTAAGATAAACCCTGGCCTCTGTGTCGTTGCCATCACTGATCTCCAATTTGGCAAAGCGCAATCCGGCCTCAAAATCATCAGGCAACTTATTCAATAAATTTTGAAGTTGCTCCTTTGCCATTTCGGATTTTCCTGCAGTTAAATAAAGTGAAGCAAGCTGTCTATTTAAACTGGCAGGACTGTAAATCCCGTATCGGGTTGCAGTCTCCAAATGATACAATGCATCATTCAATAGGGGAGTAATTGTGCTTGACTCGTGAATATTTTTTTTGAACGAAGAAGCAACAATTTTTTTGTATGCAAGGTCACCTGTGTAACTATGGTAATGGACAAACCCACTGTGTATTGTAAATACCAGAATCAGTATGAAAGAAGTGAGATACCATTTACCTTGCCTCGTAAGCCGGTTGGAATGTTTAAGAACAAAGTTGTTCATCCTGACAAACTCCTTGCTAAACAACCGAAATGAGAAAATTGTGCAAAATGCAAGAATAACTGAAAGCGCAATCGAAAGCAAAAACGGAATGGAATCATACAATCCTCTGAATACAAATGCAAAGATAAAAAATAAAATGGCAATGGTCACATCCTCCAATTTAGAAAAATCATACTTCTTTGTTGCAATTCCCGGCAGTGATTTTAACCCTGATGGCTTGGTAAAGCCAAACGACAGTGCATCATTCGGGCATACCTGCACACAATCCAGATCTTTAAGGCAGTTGTGATCAACAACTTTTCCAAATTGTTTTATTTCCTTATGAACAAGAATATGGGAATTGCAAGATGCAGTACACAAACCACACTGATTGCAATCACCGCTGAGAATAATTTTCCCGGGAGCAAACCTGTCGGTTATGGCAAACAATGCCCCGTAAGGGCAAGCATACTGACAAAAAGTCCTTGATCCCAGAAAATAAACAATTAGGAATCCACAAACAAAAAAGGTAGTCAGTGTAATTCCAATTCCCGGAAGGTTCCTCCAGAAGTCGGTAGTAGTGAATGAGGCCCAACCTTCTTTGTCAGATAATACTTTCAATCCTCCATCTGTTGCTCCGACATAAATTTTTTCTATTTGAGGCAAAATAAAAAGATAGATAGCTACCAAAAAAGGAATGAAATAGAAAAAACGTGAACGAACATGATGTGGCTTGATATGAAGCTTATTCAGCAACCAAGAACTTGCATCCTGAAGCGCCAGAATATGACACATCCAGGAACAAAAAAATCTCCCTACCACCAATGTTCCGATGATGGTTATTCCCATAAAAATAAAACCTGCAGTAATTATTCCACGATGAATGGTGTACAACACCTCGTTGAATTCAAGTGGGGCAAGGGTTTTGCCGGCAATCTGCCAATGCGCAATGTGTAAACCCATTAACAAATACACTACACACAAACTTACTGTACGCCATTTGCCATAATTTTTTTTCTGCGTCATAACAAATGTGTGCTGATCGATCAAGCCATGATATACTTTATATCAACAGGTCGGTTGCAATGAATCACATGATTATCACCTTCTTAAAATATTGTCTGCCGGCTATTTCTGTAACCAATTGATATATGCCTTTTGAAATTCCACTCAGGTCCAATTCAGATTGATAGTTTCCCGATATCTTCCCTAGTTCGTGCGAGTAAGAAACCCTGCCTGCAAGATCAACAAGCTTTATCATACCATTCTCACAAGAACCGGGTACATCAATCCTGAAATTGAATTTCCCGTTTGATGGATTCGGGTAGATTGAAATTGCTCCGGAGAAATCATTTACCTGATCAATTCCGGTGCATATCTCTACAACCGCCGTAACAGGAGAAAGACCGCTGAAGCATTCTGAACCACCCACGTCAATTTCCCAATCATAAAAGAAATAGTAGAAATTAGCACCTCCACTCGATCCGGTAATAGAAAGCGTATCGGTAATCATATATGGATATGTAACACCTGCATTATTTCTCCAAAGATTCGGACTTCCATTGACATGTAATTGGAACCCGGTACCGGTTGGAACAGAAAAATTTAAATTCACCCTTGATTCTCCAACAGGAATATTAAATGTCCCGGATTGAATCACATTGCTGTTCGCATCCAGCAATTGAATATCGCGGTTACCCGCAGCATTGGAATATACTTTTGCTGAACGCAGCACAAATGCCTTCATCGCATCGAAAATCAGCCACTGATTGCCGGTATAATATCCTCCTGTTCCACTTGAATCAGTTTTTGCACCATGGGTTATTGCACCCTGATTACTGACCCTGTCCTGTGCATAGTAAGTAGTTGATGAAGTCAAGGCCGGAGTGGTAAATGAATTTCCTGATCCCAGAAACGTACCAATATTGTCATACCATTTAATTTCTGTTCCGGTTGTTGTAAATGTGGTTGTTCCTCCAACGCATATTGTATCATTTGTCAATGGCGGTAACTGTGGAGCCGGATTACTGATAACAACAAATGGGTCTGAAGTTGCAGTTCCACAATATGTTGTAGAAGTACAGGAATATGTTCCTCCTGAAACACGGATTGACTGTGTCGTCTCACCGGTTGACCATATATATGATAATGCACCATTGGCAAAAAGCGTTACTGAATCAGCGCCACACAATATTGGTGAACGATCAGATGTTATAGAGGTGTGGGGATTCCCTGGTGCATCCTGTAAGGTAAGTGTAAAGGGAGCAAAAGTGAAATTATTAGTTTCATTGCTTTCAACAAAATTATCTCTTGGATCAACTTCATAAACAATCCAGTAGTCACCATTGCACGTTCCCGGAGGGATGTTTATCCACATTCCGTTTAGCGATTCATTGTAAATATCAGTGTATCCAACTGAACAACCTTGCTCAACACTTGAGCAACCATAATTATTTCCAAGGCCCCAGTTAGGAAAATCAGCATTTACTAATGCTGTTCCTTGATTATACACGGTATTATCATCCCTGCAATGCCCGTTGTAAGTACTGCAAGATCCATAATCCATAAGACAGAAAGATTGCTTATGTCCATCCGGGCTCACCCTGGGCCAGCGTCTTGGATCAGGCTCAGCCGGATTTTGAAGCCGGAGAGAAAAAACGCCCCAGTCATCAACGTTCATTGAACCCTGATTGTTTGGTTGAGGTCCACACATGCGATCCTGGTAGGTCATTGCATTTCCACTCTTGTGATATACCCTCTGAAATAAAATAACTTTTGCAGTGGCTCCATTGGGACATGAAAAAGACTGGGATGCGGGCGCACTAAACGTATCAGTTCCACAAACATACCAACGCATCGCATTGTCATCTTCACTACGAACACAAAAAGGACCGTAACCGATATTTGGTGTTGAGCCTGTAACTCGCAGCCTGCCATTTTCCCCACCTGCTCCGGTCTGCGGATATTCAGTCGGCCCACCTGAGTAATTTTGCAATGCATACCAGGAGATAGTTATATCGGGGAGTAGATCGCAATCAGTACTCGTTCCACCCGGGCATATACAACTCGTTGCATTGGTGATTGTGCATTGAGAATAACCTGCCACTGAAAACAATACAAAAATGAAAATCATTAATACTTTTTTCATATAAGTTGGTTTTTTTTTATTGAAACAAATCTATTGCTTCATAATAACAACCTGTATGAGCCCTGTCAGGTTAAAATTTACGAAAAAGTATATTCTGAATAAATTATTAACCGCCAATCATTTCTCTGAATGGTCGATTGCTGACGCTCTGTATCTTACTTTTGAGAACCTGGCAAAGAACCATCTGCATTTCTGATCCGACAAATTACAATTCAAATGAATGACCCCACATAATCTAAGGCTTTATCAACTGACCAAAAATTAAAAAGAATACACTCAACTGCACCCCACACTCGAACCGCAGTTCAAACATTTGTAACATGAACCGCTACGAATAGTAATATGTCCGCAAGTAGAGCATACAGGTGCATCACCCATCATGCTGCTCAGGTATTGCTGCGTTTGATCACCCTGCATTTCCGGTTTTAATATGGATGGAAGTGGTGCAATCATTTTCTTTGGAACTTCCTTTATCTTTTCACTTTCGCTGCGTTTCACTTGAACCAAATCATCCCTGTCGAGGTATTCCAGTGCGAGCAACCTGAAAACATAATCAATAACAGAAGTGGCATTTTTAATATTGGGATGATCCACAATACCCGATGGTTCGAAACGTGTGAAAATAAATTTCTCTACGAACTCATCAAGCGGAACGCCGTACTGCAATCCAATAGATACAGAAATGGCAAAACAATTAAGCAGTGAACGGAAAGAAGCACCTTCCTTGTGCATATCAATAAAAATTTCGCCCAGTGTATTATCACCGTATTCACCGGTGCGTACGAAAATGGTATGCCCCCCCACTTTAGCTTTTTGGGTAAATCCTTGCCTTTTTTCAGGCAACCGTTTCCTGTGTACGATATTGGAAAGCTGACGCTTGAATTTGGTATCAGAAGAAAGTTGAATAATCCGCTTCGCTGCATTCAGTACATCATCTGCAGAAAGTTTGTCGGGATCAATCACTGCATCAATTTCCTTTTTCGACTCCTTCGACTTTGTAGAAAGTGGCTGGGAATGCTTACTTCCATCTCTGTAAATGGCAACCGCTTTTAATCCTGATTTCCAACCCTGCATATAACAGTTTTCAATATCTTCCACGGTGGATTCATTCGGCAGGTTGATGGTTTTTGAAATCGCACCACTGATGAATGGTTGCACAGCGGCCATCATGTGTATATGCGCCTGAGGCTGAATAAAGCGCATGCCTGTATTTCCGCATCTGTTGGCACAGTCAAAAACAGGAAGGTGCTCATCTTTGAGATGAGGAGCGCCCTCCACAGTCATCGTTCCGCAAACATATTTATTTGCTTCTTCCATCTGGTCTTCAGTGAATCCAAGTTCTTTAAGCAAATCAAATCCCTGTTTTGTAAATTGCTGTTTTGTAAAACCAATATTCTTCATACAATCTTCGCCAAGGGTGAAGCTGTTGAATACATACCTGATATCGAATGCAGAAGCAGCTGCCTTGTCAATGAGTTTCAAATCTTCTTTTAAAAATCCTTTTGCAAGCATTGTTTCGTGGTTGATATATGGAGCACCATTAAATGTTCCTGTGCCCTTTGCATATTCCACAATGTCTTTGATCTGATGTTTGCTATAGCCAAGGTTGCGCAATGCAACAGGAATACTCTCATTCACAATTTTGAAATATCCACCTCCTGCCAGCTTTTTAAATTTCACCAATGCAAAATCAGGTTCCACACCGGTCGTATCACAATCCATGATAAGACCAATAGTACCTGTCGGAGCGATTACACTTACTTGGGCATTGCGGTAACCATATTTATCACCAAGCTGCAATGCGTCATCCCATGCTTTGCAGGCTGCCTTCATAAGGTAG
Source organism: uncultured Flavobacteriales bacterium (assembly GCA_964356415.1). Lineage (GTDB taxonomy): Bacteria > Bacteroidota > Bacteroidia > AKYH767-A > 2013-40CM-41-45 > JAPLDB01. The sequence goes on along the minus strand of CAYHHK010000001.1, from coordinate 2,513 downwards.
TCAGGACAATTTTTCGCATCAAGTCCTTCGGGTAAAATTTCCAAACCCTCATAAGCATCGTTGGCATGATAAGCAGCATAGCGGTGATTACGGATAACACGCAACATGTGCTTTTTATTTTTTTCAAAATGACTGAAAACGCCCAATGCCTTTGCCATCTCCGCAGAAGTTTCATAGGCAGTGCCCGTCATGATTGCTGTGACCGCAGAGGATATAGCCCTAGCCTTGTCACTGTCATAAGGGATACCGGAAACCATCAGCATGGAACCAAGGTTTGCATATCCCAATCCCAATGTTCTGTATTCGTATGAAAGTTGTGCAACTTCTTTGGAAGGAAAATGGGCCATCAATACTGAAATCTCCAGCACCACAGTCCAGATGCGACAGGCATGTTCAAATGCTTCAACATTAAAGGTGCATGTTTCATCATCAAAAAATTTTCTCAGATTCAAGGATGCAAGATTACACGCTGTATTGTCAAGAAACATGTATTCACTGCATGGATTCGAAGCACGAATTCTGCCACCCTCCGGGCAAGTATGCCATTCATTGATGGTCGTATCAAACTGCACACCGGGATCAGCAGAGTGCCAGGCGGCATTTGCAACCTGATCCCATAATTTTTTTGCCGGAACAGATTTCATCACGTGTCCGTCTGTACGAGCAGTAAGATCCCAGTTTTTATTTTCCTCAAGTGCTTTGAAGAAAGAATCCGGAATGCGTACTGAATTGTTTGAATTCTGTCCACTAACAGTTCTGTATGCTTCGCCTTCATAATCGGAAGAGTAACCCGCTGCAATCAGCGCTGCTACTTTATTTTCTTCTTCTACTTTCCAGTTGATGAATTCTTCAATTTCCGGATGGTCAAGGTCAAGACAAACCATCTTTGCTGCCCTGCGTGTGGTGCCGCCTGACTTGATTGCTCCTGCCGCGCGATCACCAATTTTTAGAAAAGACATCAGCCCAGATGAATTTCCTCCGCCACTCAGCGACTCTCCTGCAGCCCTGAGAGATGAAAAATTTGTTCCAACACCGGAACCATATTTAAAAATGCGTGTTTCACGAATGAGTAAATCCATGATGCCGCCTTCATGAAGAAGGTCATCATTTACGGAAAGAATAAAACAGGCATGCGGCTGTGGGCGTTCATACGCGGAAGTAGAAGTTTCAATCTTTTCAGTTTCCGGGTTTACATAATAATGCCCGTTTTCATTTCCTTTGATTCCGTATGCAGTGTACAAACCGGTATTGAACCATTGTGGAGAATTGGGCGCAGCATATTGTCCGAGGATCATGAACACCAGTTCATCATAAAAAACCGCAGCATCTTTTTCAGATGCAAAATAATTGTACTTCCTCCCCCACTCCATCCAGCATTCAGCCAGCCGGTGCGCTACCTGCTTAATTGAATTCTCACTTCCCATGCTTCCATCCGCCTGCGGAACATCTGCCCTTCGAAAATATTTTTGCGCAAGAATATCTGTTGCAACCTGGCTCCATGTTTCGGGAACTTCAACATTCTTCTTTTCAAAAACGACATCCCCTTTGGGATTCCTGATCACGGATTCCCTCAATTCATATTTGAATTGTTCGAACGGACTTAATTTATCTCCGGTGAAATAGCGGGTGAATTTCATTCCGGCGGTTCCGTGTTTTTTATTCTTGCTTGCTTTTTTAACTGGTTCCATATTCATAATATTTTTTCAAATTCTATTAAATTTTGTGCGGACAAAGTTTCATTCGGGGGTTTAAAAATTTTATGACATTAATCATGAAATGGCTTTTTTTATACATTGGTTGTTGACAAAACAAGATAACACATAATGCTAATGGAAGAATATTTTTCCAGACCACCTTAAGCCACTATATAAATGGACTCGCGCACTACCAATTTCTTTTAATAGTTTTCATCTTCTCTGAAAAGATCGTCACTCCCTACAGCACATTATAGTGACATTTCCATCTGATCCAATTCCGGTTTTCCTGAACTGGAACCCCATTCCCCATTTTGCCTTCTCCCCTAAAAACCTTACATTTGATAAAGTAAACCCAAATCCCCTGTTATGCCCTCGCTAGCCGTAGCATGCTGCTACGGCCAATATTCGAATCCAACATTTTGACCTCCAATTTCAACCCGACCTAATTCAGTTAGACTTTAACCGGAACCTTGTCGCCCTTTGCCTTTCCCTCCAAATTCCTTACGTTTGGTCATTAAATTTACCATTTTAGCCCTCCCTCCCAGTGACCATCCCCGAATACTTAGAATCCTTAAACCGCCGGTATAAAACCGGTATAACCACAGAGCACAGCTTCCGCGGTGATTTTCAGCAGTTGATTGAAAGTATGGTGCCCGGTGTGATGGCAACCAACGAGCCAACCCGTATTGCCTGTGGCGCACCGGATTTTATTATTACCCGTAAAAATATCCCGCTCGGTTACATCGAAGCAAAGGATATCGGAGTTGACCTCAGTGATAAAAAACTGAAAGAACAATTTGACCGGTACCGTTTATC